>JBQCGN010000001.1:0-2814 GCA_051955655.1 Candidatus Nitrosocosmicus sp.
ATCTGCATCTTTGGCAAACACATTCGCATATGTTAGTCCAGTTATTGCAGTTTTACTGGGTTGGGCAGTTTTACACGAAAAGTTGACAATAACTACAATTATTGCCATGATTATTATATTGGTGGGAGTTGCATTTATGGTTACGAAAAAAAAGGTTCCAAAAAAGGTTACAATGAATAAAACTAGTATTAATGGTAAATAAATTTACCACTAAAAATAAAAAAACAAATACATTTTAATAAATCATTTTTAATATGTGTAAATAACAACATAGTTAAAGAGATTAAAAGTAATTGATTGTATGGTTATTCATATTGATTTAGAATCCTTAGAGGAGAATATTAAATTAGAAATTATAAAAGATTTGAAAGATGATCTTTCTCCCAACGATAATGTTTCTAATAATTATTTTAAATTAATTTATGATGACATCGATAATAATAAAAGTGCATCAAAAATTAAAGCGATAATTTTAGAAGAGAATGAAAAACACGTAAATAAAATAAAACACAAACTAAAAGAGATTTTTATCAGCAAAGCAATAGATGATTATATTGTTGTTAATGATGAAATAAACAATAACAAACTTGTAATATTAAAAAGAAGTCAAGTGGAGTCAAAAGGTTTGTATCATTGTCGGCATTGTGGATTGGAATTTGAGGACGAAATTCAGTTGGGAAGTCATATGCGAATGCATTTTTTTATTTAACTCATAAATTATCTTAATTTACCGATGAAAAACATTCTGTATACGCTCAAAAATCTCATCAATTCAATCAATAGTAGACAAGTCAATTGTTAAACAATCTTCTTGACCAACTAAAACAAATAGTGTTCAAACAGATATCAAAAATACTTCAAAAATATTCCTTCCATTCTTAATAGAATGCAATTTAAAAGTTAAAATAAATTGAAACTAATTAATATATTAATTGAACCCCTTACCTACCCTAATCAACCCCCTTAGTTTTAGCTAAAATGTGATTGAACCCCGTTAGGGTTAGGACCCATGTTTCAAAAGGACATCAAACTCGACCTCAATTTAAAATTTAATATCATTGCTTTGTGCAATCAGGAAATTTCTTTTTTCAGCATTTTTAAAATCATATACTGCGTGATAACATGATATCAAGTAGAAATATAATCTACATACACGTTACCAATAATAAATTTAATCATTGATAAAATAATCATTATTTCCTCAAAATTTAAAATTATAATATTTGTTGATAATTTTAATTGAGCTCATTTGCCTACCGGACTCAAACTCCACTGGTATAAACCCACTAATTTCAGTTGTTTATTTGGTGTAGTTAATTTTATTCTTATTTTTATTATATGCCTAATGGAAGACTGAATGAAAATGTCGCTCCTCTTTTCTCATCTTCATTGTTTTTAGCCCATATCTTTCCACCATGAGCTTCAACAATGTTTTTTGATATATACAATCCCAAGCCTGTCCCTCCTTTTGATTTAGTAGTAAATTTTGAAAACAGATTTGGAAATATAGATGGGTCTATGCCCCCACCAGTATCTTTAATATGGATATACACTTCTTCCTCATCATATTTTTTTTCAACAATGATTTTTACGATGCTTTCTTCTGCTGATGTGAACTTGATAGCATTGTTTAACAAATTAGAAACTACTTGGGTTATCCTGATTTTATCTGCAAATGTATAAATCGCTTTTGTTCTTTCTTTCTTAAGTAAGTCCTCTTTCATTTCAGAATCATTATTAACTTTGATTCCTTTAGAAAGAACATGCTCATATTCTAATTTTATCTGGTCATTATCAAGTCGATTTTTATAGTCTTCAATTATATCTAAAAGCAGATCATTTAAGTTGAACACTTCCTTGTCTAAATTAAGGTTATTGGTTTCTATTTTTGTAACATCTAAAATATCATTTGTTAGCTGAATCAATTTTCTTGCATTTCTGTTTATAATTTTTATAATATTTTGATACTCTTTTTCATCTGTTGGCTTGGTTTTCATCAAAAGAGAAGACAATCCTAATATTGGTTGTATTGGATTTCTAAGTTCATGGGCTGCAATATGAACAAAATCTTTCTGAAGTTCCTCTGATTCTTTTAGTTTCTTAACAAGGTCTGACTGTTTCCAGAAACTTTCAAAGATGGATACATAGGACAATATTGTTGCCCTGCTATTAGAATAAGTTGCAAATCCTACCGATTTATTAAAACTATCTTTGGTATCATCTCTTATTTCTATAACTAAGGATTCTCTTCTATCTATTATAACAATAGTTGAATTTGTTGTTGATTCTGTCTCAATATTTCTTAACTGAATTGGAACAGAGGAAAAAAGAGAAAACGATAATAAAGTATTTTGTCCTTTTTGCTGCTGCTGCTGTTGTTGTATGTTATAATGGTTATTATTTGTTGGATAAGGAGCTAAAATTCTAATGTTTATATTCTTTTTACTGCTATTATGATCATTAACTATTTGTCCTAATACTTTAAAAACCCCAATATCATCATGAAGATGTATTGTATTGGCCGTAGGAATAATTAGCATTATTTCTTTTGTTGTGGATCTTAAAAGATTAAGATATAGAGTTTGTATTTTAGCAGGATCAGTAATGGTCTCAATGACATCAGGTTTTATGCCTTCCTCAATTTCTTTAATTTTCTGTATTGCTGGAATTGCTTTAGTCCACAAGTTCTCAAACATGTATTGCTGTGCTTCTACAAGTCCTTTGACGCTAGTAACAACGGCTTGAGATAATGGCTCTTTTTCTTGTGATATACCATGAAGAAGTATTTGTTTTCCATCTGCTACCCCAAAATTC
>JBQCGN010000002.1:0-13054 GCA_051955655.1 Candidatus Nitrosocosmicus sp.
AAAAAAATCAAGTATGATGCTATCTCCTCCTAAATCAATGCCTTTCAAATTGGAGGAAATAGCAGATTGAAAATATTTTAAATTATTTAGATTGTTTTGGATATTCTGTTGCATTTGTTTTTAGTCACTCATTTTAGTATCTAAATTTAAATTTTATACTCTTAAGAATATGTGAATTTGCTTTCTCTGGTCTGATTTGGGATACAAATACTATTACCATGCAGTAGTTGAAGAATTTATATTTGTTAGCAAATCTGTTGACAATCTATATGATAGAAACATTAATGAGATAAAATGGATTCAATTAATCCAAAAAAAAGATTCTTTATTTTAAAGAAAGTAAAAATAAAAGGATAAAATTTAGTGCCATTGTAGTTACAGATTCTCCTTCTGATATAAATTACATGACTGGTTTAATTATTTGTAGAAAAGAAAATTGCATTCTCAAAATCCCTCGCCACAGTTATGGACTGGAAGAGTAATTATGCATGTGGATATGAATGCTTTTTTTCCAACATGTGAAGAGATACGAGATTCGTCACTTAAAGGAAAACCCCATGCGGTAATAATGACTCCTGAGAGAGAGGGTACTATTACACGAGGGGCTGTAGCATCTTGTTCTTATGAAGCCAGAAGGTATGGCGTTAGATCTGCAATGTCATTAATAAAAGCTAAAGAATTGTGTCCTGATCTCATTTTAAAGCCTGTGGATAAACAATACTATAGTCAGATATCTAATAAAGTGATGGCATTATTAGAAGAATATACAGATATTTTGGAAAAAGCAAGTATAGATGAAGCATATCTTGATTGTTCAAATAAGATAAAGTTACAACAACTACCGCAAATGCAATTTACTTCAAATATTCAACAATTGCATAAAATTGATAGAAAAAAAGAAAATACACAATCCTACTCTTTATCAACCAACGGTGTAAAAATGCCTTTCACTGTAGAAGAACATGCCTTGAGAATTAAGGCTTCTATCAAAGAACAGTGTAATGGACTTGTATGTTCGATAGGCGTTGCCCCCACTAAATCTGCTGCAAAAATTGCATCAGATTTTGTAAAACCCGATGGCTTGACTGTTGTTTATTCTCATAATCTTTTACAATTTTTAGAACCCCTGGAAGTAAATAAAATTTCTGGAATTGGGACAAAAACGAATCAAATCTTAAAACAGATGGGTATAAAAACCATTGGCCAATTAGCAAAATACAATGTTCAATTTCTAATTGAAAAATTTGGTAAAAAAAATGGATTGTGGATGTGGTATGTGGCTAATGGTAAAGATAATGAGCCTGTCAGACAAAGAGAAGATAGCCTTTCTCTAAGTGCTGAAAAAACATTGCTAGAACCATCTAGAGATAAGAACATGATATTAGAATATCTAGTAAATGAATTAGTTGGTATTGTTTATGGAAGAGTAAAAGAAAGTGGATATGAATTTAGAACAGTAGGTATAAAATTAGTAAAATCTAATTTTGTGATTGAGACAAGAGAAATAACACTTCCTACTTATTCTGATGACAAAGATACTATAGTTGCTGCTTTGAGTCCATTATTGGAGAAATTTAGTCTAGATAAAAAAAATAACATTAATAATAATAATAGTGGCAATACCAATAAATTCGGTGAATTAGATTTTCCTTTTGTTCGTAAGATAGGAATAAAGGTGTCTAATCTTTCTAAAAAAGGTAAAGAGAAAATGAGCCATCAAAAGACACTTTTTGATTATATGAATTAATTTTATAGCAGCAAAAAAAGTAATTAAGTTGAAGTTTTAACTTATTTGTCTTTGTATACAGATATACGTTATTTACAAATCTATGTTTTTCTATTATGCAATACAAGAATCAGTTTTATATATTTAGTTTTGCCATCTTGGTCTTTTGCTTAAAAGATTATTTTTCAAAGATAAGGAAAGGCTTGATAATCGTAAACGGTATTACTTTTATTATTTTCCATTCCTAACAAATTAAACACTCACAGAATGTTAGATCCATTTATCTTTAACCATCTTCTTTTGTCTTGATAATCATCCATGTAGTATTTTATTATTTTCCAAAATCTCTTTGAATGGTTTTTTTCTATAAGATGGCCCATTTCATGTAATACTACATACTCAATCACTTCAAGTGGTGCTTTGATTAGATGAACATTCAAGTTGATTGTTCCTTTAAAAGTAGCACTACCCCATCTGCTCTTTAAACTTTTTATTAAAATTTTCTTTGGCCTGACATTTAATAAAGTACAGTACTTTTCAATGAATTGATTAAAAATTAAAGTTGATTTTTCAAACAGCCATTCTTCATATATCGTCTTGATTTTCTTTTTCTTTACATGTATTGTAAATTCGTTATTTGAAAATTCTAAAAAATCGGCCCTACCTTTAAGAGTATTTAATATTATATTTTCCCCCAAATATGGCAGTGTTGTCCCGTTAACATACAATGGATTTTTTATATCCGCTCTTTTTCCATTATTTTCTTTAATTTTTTTAAGTATCCATTCTGCTTTAAGTATTACTAAAGATTCAATATCTTGTATAGATTTTGAAAATGGAGCTTTTACTAGTATTTCAGTATATTTAATAGTTATTTCGCAAGTTTTTTTCCTTGAAGTTTTTAAAATATCAAATTCTATTTCATTATTTTTGTAAAATACTTTGTGCTTTTTAATTAAACAAGCGGTAGTCATATCCTTAGCCTTTTCTTTTAATTATATATTGTGCATTAAAATTTATTTAATAGATGACTGGCAGATTTAAAAATGTATTAAACTTCTACTTTATTTTTATATGATATCTTTTACAAACTCAACATTATATGATTATGTGTTGGCAAACAGCAAATATTCATAAAAGTACAAGATAGGAATTATATTGTTTAGCACTAAAATTTTTATAATATGCAGAACATATTATAAAGATCATTATCCCTATAGTAAAGTTGTATTGCATTTTAATGTGTGGTGGTAAAGGGATACGAATAAAGTCTTCTGTTGATCCTAATTTAGAAAAACCACTTGTAAAAATAAACAATAAACCCTTTGTTGAATATTTGATAAATACTTTAATTCAAACTAACAGATTTGAAAAAATATTTGCTGCTGTAAGCGGCAATACATGTAGAACTCAAGAATACTTAAAAATAAAATTCAAAAATAAAATAACGTTATTAGAAACTTCGGGAGGAGGTTATTCTAATGATTATGCGAAAATGATAAGATATTTTACAAAAGTTTGGAACAATGGAAAAATGGGCCTTGGTAGAATATTGTTTCTACCTATAGACATTCCTCTGATTTCTCCTATGTTATTAAATCAAATAATAGATTCAAATCAAAAAAAACCTTGTCTTGCTATAGTTTTAGAAAAAGACTATATTCAAAAACATGGTTTGTTACCAACAGAGTATGAATTGATGATTGATAAAAAAAAATATTGCTATTCGGGTATATCTATGATAGATGCTTCAAAAATTGATGGAAGTATCTACGATAACAATAAATTTCCATTATTAGATGAAGAATATCTTGTCTTAAATAATTTTGAAATAGCTTGTAATATAAATACATCGAATGATTTGGAAATTGTAAAAAAAATATTGGAAAATACCAAATCAAAATAATTAGAAATATTGTTAATCTAGTGTTTCTAAAACTTTTCCGAATATTTGGGCTTGGCCGCCTGTATTTATTACCAGGTCTGCGTTACATGATTTGCACTGTATTTTTTTGGTGCTATATGAATATAATATTACAGTATTTTGACAGCTGTCACACTCTATTTTTACAAAATTACTGCGAGGTTTAGGGATCATTATATTGTGTTTTTTCATTACGATCATACATCCTTTATATTATTTATGCCTGTATCTCCAGCTTTCTGATTCGTCTACCTTCTTTCATAGTTTTACGTTGACAAGTTTTGCAGCTATACCTTAATGTAATTTTTTTGCTGGTTTTGGCGGTTCTTTTTAATTCCGGGAATTTCTGTCCACCGTAACCCTTTTTATCTTCAGCATGTCTTAGTGCGCCCTGTGCGGATTTCCTATCTTTACCTTTTTTATAGATGGATACTGATTGAGCAGTATGAGTTTTACACTTTGGACAAAATTTCCGCATCTCTTTCTGCATTTTCATATAAATAAATCTGACTATGGGTAATTTAAAGTAAAATAATTATTTCAAATGGCTTTGATATTATGTCTTGATTAAAGATTGTAGTGAATTCTATTTTTATTATTGATTTTTATAAATAAGACAAATTAGCACTAGCACATATTATATCATACTAACTCATTTAATTGAAAATGAGCTTTTAATTAAACCATTGTATTCTTTTATTTTAGACTCAAGCAAATATTTGTCATCCGATTCTCCATAGATCCTTAATAAAGGTTCAGTACCACTTGGTCTGAGCATTATCCACGTATCATTGTCAAACCAAATTTTGATGCCGTCTATATTTTCAATTTCTTTAACAGATCCATGATTCTTGCATAATTCAAGAATCTTTGGTATATCCTCCATACTTGTTAGTTTTAAGCTGGATTTATATTGATAAGTATTATCAAATATTTTAAATATTTTAGATAAAGTAAATGTAGAATCATCATTACTTTCTTTGGAAAATGAAATCAATTCTGATGGCTTTTTTTGATAATGGCTTAGCATCTCTAATATTAAAGCTGTAGTTATTGCTCCATCACGTACGTAATTTAAAGGACTATAAAAAAACCCTCCATTTTCTTCAAATCCAATTATGGAATCGTTGTTTTTCATAGTGTGGGTAACATCAACGCTTCCTACTTTTGTAAAAATTATTTTATGGTTAAGATTGTTACAAATTTTTGATATTATTGTTGAAGAATTGATTGGACATACTACCGGAGTGTCTATTTTTTTGTTTTTAATCAAATAGTATGATAATATGGATCCGGTTTTATCGCCCCAGTGTATGGTACCTTGCTCATCGCAGAATATGCTTCTATCTCCGTCCCCGTCGTAAGCAACACCTAGATCAGATTTTGTTTCCTTTACCATGTGTGTAAGATTAGTTAAATTGTCCATTTTTGGCTCTGATCCACGTGCAGAAAAATCCCCATCAATATTGCCGTTCAAAACCAACACCTCGCATCCTAATCTTTTTGCAATTAATGGCGCAACTAGTGATTGTACCCCATTGCCTAGATCCATTACAATTTTCAATTTACTGGATTTTACTAATTCGATATCTATCAGGGATAGTGCACTTTCAATATATTTTTCTAATGCATCATACAAAATAAATGAATTTCCAAAATTTGAATTTTTTATATTAGTAAATTTTCTTTCATAGTATATATCTTCAATCAATCTCTCTTCATCTCTAGATAACTCTATTCCAGATCTAGATATTGGCTTTAAACCATTGTATTCAGGTGGATTATGAGATGCTGTTATCATTATTCCTCCTTCAAAATTTGAATTTTTTACTGTAAATTGCAAACAAGGTGTTGGAGTTAATCCCATATTATATACATCAATACCTAAAGACATCATTACAGACCCAACAATTTTTGAAATAGCAAAGCTTGAAACGCGTCCATCATGACCTAAAACTATCGGGCCTTTGTTAAAGAAAGAACCGATAGCATAAGAGACATCAATTATGAATTCTGTAGAAAGATCGTTGCCATATACACCTCTAATCCCATTAGTTCCAAATAGTTTCTTTTTTTTAGATAACAAACCCATTTAAAAAAAATAATAATTAAAGATAATTTTTAGTTATTCAATGAACTTTTGTTATGCTTTTTAAAGAGCCTGTAACCCAACATGCAATAGAGGGAATAATTTGATCCTTTGTATCTTTATTTTAATTGATAATAGATAAATTTGGCTTTTAATATCGTATTATTGATGCGGGGGTTGCCAAGCCCGGTCAACGGCGCAGGACTAAAAAAAGTGCGAGGCTTAGAAAGAGCTTGGAAGTTTCCTATAACCCTGTTCCTTAGGGATTCGTGGGTTCGAATCCCACCCCCCGCATAATCATTTTTGAACGTTATAACTTTAAATAGTACACTGAATTTATCAAACAAGTTGATAGATCCATCCATTGGGAATATATTTCTCAGACGTTATCATTATGTTTTTGTATTTTAATAGAGGATGATGTATGAGACAACAATCGCAAAAAAGATTGCAAAAACCAAGATTAGTTAAACAGTCAAAAGAGTTCGACTATAATAAGCCTATTACAAAATGTAATATTTGTTATATTTTATGTGGTTGGCATTGTTATGACTGTAATACAGATTTTTGTCAAGATCATTTTATGCAACACAAAGAAAAAGTTACGTGTAGCAAGATTATTAGAAATAATTGATAATAAATTATTGAGTAATTATGTTTGTCTTGAGTATCTTCCCCTTTGTTCAATTTCATCAACAATATTAAAAATCTTTAAATGTTTCTTACCATATATTTTACTATATCCAAATGTAAAATTTTCAAATGATTTTTTATAAAAGTCTACATGAACGCTATTCAAAATCTCTTTAAACAATCTAATATCAGCTGCTTTATCTTCTAGTCTTTCTGAAAAAAAAGACAATCCAAAGTCAATTATAGTCAAGCGATTCTGAGGTGTTATTATAAAATTAGAAGTTGTTATATCGCCGTGAATTATATTATTGATATGAAGATTTGCAATAATTTCGCCTACTTTAACACAATAATCAGGTGAGAAATTGTTTTTGATAGTGTTTCCTATAACATATTCCATAATTATTTCAAAGTTATTTGAGTTAAGAAAATAAATAAATGGTGTTTGGACACCAAAAAATTTAACTGACGACATGATGGTAGCCTCATGCAAAGTCCTTTGTTTTCTCAAAGTTACATCGATAGAATGGTGGCGATATTTTTTTGTTATTCTTGTTTTTGAAACAGCTTGCTGCCCATACCAATCTATAAGGTAGATCTCAGACTCTGCCCCCTTTCTCAATAACTTCTTATTTTGAATCAATCGATACTTTTAGTAATATGATACAGATTTAAAAATCATGGATAAAAAATCACAATCACAAAATTCTGATAACGAAAGAATAATTTTACAAGAAGACTGCTAAGAGGATAATTTAAGAAATGGTATTCTGACTCTTACAAATAAAAAAATAGTCTTTGAAAAAACCAAGGGGCGGATTGTAACTTTATCCAAGAAATTGCTTACTGGGAGATTAGAAATAGGGTTTCAGGAAGTATCAAATGTTAAATCAGAGGGTATAATTATAAAAAAGCTAGTTTTGACATTGAAAAACAATACAGTTTACAAATTCGGTGTTCTGAGTCCAAAAAACTGGTCAAAATCTATTCAATTACATCTTGATACAGGCAGTAATGAGCCATTATAGATTATCTCCATAGAATATCGACAGTATCTAACCTCCATGATTGAGATATAATTGCTTTATCTGGATCAACCTTTGAAGATAATGGACAATGAAGATATGATTGAAGCCCCACCCATGCTATTTGTGCGCCATTGTCTCCACAAAACTGCAAAGGACATGCTCTAAAGATTGATTCATGATAATCGCAGGCTTGTTGTAACATTTGCGATAGACGACTGTTTGCAGAAACTCCTCCCACTATAAGAAACTCTTTTTTTTCAGTAAATGATAATGCGCGTTCAACTGCTTCTACAATTATAGAAAATGCAGTTTCCTGCAATGAAAAGCATATGTTAGGTAACGAGTACTTTTTACTCTGTATTAGTTTTTTAGTTGCAGTTAGCAGTCCGGAATATGATACATCATTACCCCTGATAACATAAGGTAATAGATGTACAGAATCTTTGTCGGATTTATTGGATAGTTCTTCAATTTTATTGCCACAAGGGGATGCAAAACCTATGACACGACCTACCTGATCAAAAAGTTGACCTATAGTAATATCAAGAGTTTCGCCAAAGACCCTCCATTTATTTTTATAAAATACAAGAATCATCGTATGCCCACCTGAAACCAAGAGTGTAAGGGGATTTGTCAGATTGGTAAGTCTTATTCCTAATTCTATATGGCCAATAGCATGATTAACTGGGATTAAAGGAATGTTGTAAAAGGAGGAAACCGATCGAGCTATTACAGCTCCAATTCTCAAACAAGGGCCTAGGCCAGGCCCCGCAGAATATGAGATAAGATCAATATCTTTCATGGAAACATGAGCATTATCGAGACACTCTTTTAATATTTTAGGAGCAATTTGTGCATGGTGTTTGGCTGCTTCTTTTGGATGAATTCCCCATCCTAAATTGGCCTTGTAAATATTTCTAACTTCAGATATGATCAAATTATTGTCTTTCTTTTGGATGTCTTTTACATCTCCATCACCGTTTATTATAGAACATCCAAAAGTATGAGCAGTACTTTCTATTCCTAAACAAAGCATAAATTAATTCCTACTTGTGGCCGAAACTATTTTAATAATATCATTGTTTTTTAACACATGATCTGCACCTATTCTTTGCTTTGACCTCGCATCTATTGCATAAAGGAATCCTTTTCCGAGTTCTTTATGGATAAGGTTTGCTAACTCTTTTGCTGTAGTATTCTTTGAAACTATTCTTGCATCTGGCAATACATTTCCCTTTTTATCAGTAAATTTCATCTCGTCTTCTACAGGATATACTATAATGTTATCAAGACTTTCAAAACAGGCATAATTCAATATGTTTTGGACACCAGAACTTCCAAATTTTTCTAATATTTTTGATACTTTTTTCAATGCTTCTATCTGTTTGACCGATAGATTTTCCTGTTTTTTTATCTCAAAGTTAGAGTCTCCGGGTAAATAATAAATAATGTTGTTTTGTAAAGCTCTCTTTAACAATAGCTCTGCTTCAGAAACACATGGAAAAAATATTCTGTTTAGATTCTTCAATTTCGAAATGTTTTTATCCGCAGAAGGCAAATCTGCCTTATTAGCTGCAATAATAATAGGTTTGGAATCCTGCCTCAATTTTCTACACAATACAAGCAAATCATCTTTGCTCCATTCTATTGGTTTTTTAACCAAATGCAGTTCATTTATGGCATTCCTAATTACTTTTTCGCCAATGGATAGACCGGAGAGTCTTTTTGATATCGTATACTCTATCTTTTGTTTTTGGTTCTCGCTTTCTCTTACAACTTTGTCCCAGTCCTTTAAAATTAATGAATGTATCCATAAATCAAATTCGTTTTCGACGAATTCTATATCGACAAAGGGATCTCCAAGTCCTGGAGTTATAGGTTTTCCCTCTTCATCTGTAGAAGCTGCGATATCTACAACATGGATAATTGCATCTGATTGTCTGGCATCATCTAAGAATTTATTACCCAAACCCTTGCCTGAATGAGCACCGGGTACCAATCCAGCTATATCAATTAATTTTATTGGAATATATCTAATACCATTGATGCAACGAGAATTAATTGGGTTGTCTTGCACGTTTAGTTCTTTACAAACACAATTTGTTCTAACAAAAGCAATTCCTACATTCGGATCAATAGTAGTAAATGGAAAGTTGGCCATATGTACAGATTGATCTGTGGCAGAATTGAAGAATGTAGATTTGCCTACATTTGCTTTTCCTAATAAACCAATAATCAATAATTAAAAATTTAATAGGAATCCTATATTTACTTTCAATGATATCTATTTAAAATAACAATACCAAACATCATAATTTTTATCAAACAATAACCAAAACAAATTTGGATAAAGTGGCAGGAATAATTGCAATATGTGATATGAATGAAAACTATGAAAAAGAAAAACTTATTTATAATGTATTTAGAGGAATGCAATTACTCCAACACCGTGGCAAAGCTTTTTGGAAGGTAAACTCTGGGCACTTTAAAATTGAAGGTGATGGCTCTCTACCCTCTTATGATTCAATCTATGAACTATTGCAAAAACAAAAGAATAAAGTTCTCAATACAGCTATTGGATACCTGTCCAAAAAAAAACCGAAGCACGAAATGATCAAGGGAATCAATTTTGCTTCAGATGGTTTTTTTATAGATATAGATAAGCTACCAACACATCCGTTAATAAAAGATAACAAAAATATTGAGCATATGTATCAAATTTATTTTATTTTTATTGAGCTTTTGTTAGAGAGAAATGATCCATACAAAGCAGCTGAATTTTTAGATAGACATTTGAGAGGAAACATGGTAATTAGTTTAGATAATGTGCTTTATGTTTATAGAAACAGTACTGGATTCAAACCGTTATTTTTAGGGGAAGATAAAAGAGAACAATTCTTTATAGTAATATCTGAAAATTACGTCGAAAATTTTTATAATAATCTAAGATTGAGGGAGATAAATCCCGGTCAACTAATAAGCATTGATTTAAGACATGGTATGAGACTTCTTACACAATTAGATAGGAATAGGATATTGATGGATCCTTTTGAATTTATTAGGGACTCTCATGCATCCAGTATTTTCAATAACATGAGCATGTATTCTATAAGAAAAAACATTGGCAAATTACAGGCTGATTTTCTTGCAAAAAAAAATGTGGATATAGAATTGATCTATGCAGAGCCAGATTATGCTAGGCCAATGGCACTAGGATTTAATTTGGAATATAAAAACAAAAACAAGAACAAAGTTGAGATGTTTGAAGGAGTAATAAAAGATAGATACGATGATTCTGATCATATGATTGACTATTCTGAACAGGTCAGTAAGAATAAACTATTATCTAACGGAAAAACTTTAAAGTTCATTATAGAACCTCTTACAAATGGCAAAGATATCACTTCTATTCAAGGAACGATTCAAACGGGAGGTACCATAGTTGAAACAATATTTTACTTGAAAAAATCCCATGCAAAGAATATAGACATAATAGTGAGTTATGTTCCTACAATTGATGGAAGACAGGTTGGTCTTTATACCCAACAAAGAGATTTGATTGCCCGAAAATATATAGGCAAAATATCTGATATGGATGAATTAAATAATAAAATTGCCAAAGATCTGGGTGCAACCAGAGTATTTTATAATTCATCTGAAGTTCTATCTAAAGGAATAGGAGTACACGAAAGTCAGCTATGGTTTCCAGAATGGATTCGGTTTTTATTTTATAAATAGTAAATATATAAAAATCAAATTAATGTGTATATAGATATTAATAGCAATACTCAAATAGTATTGTATTCTTGAAACTGACTCAAAAAAGGACAATTTCTGAAAAAATCTTTTCAATTGAAAACGTCATGATTAAAAACATTGAACTAAGAGAATATGAATTAAACTCCGAGAATCATAATTATAATAAAGAAATAAAAGAATATGTGATATATTTGGCTATTGATACAGATAGGGGGAAGATTGAAGTTGATTATTTGGGAAAACCCACCGGTGATGGAGACAAGTTTGATGAATGTTTCAATTTTCTGTGCAATTATCAAGGCATATCATCTACCCTAAACAGGCTAATTTTAGAGCTCCAAAACAGCACTGTTAACGATGATCATATTATATCAAATTAAAAAGTTCATTTAATTTATAAATACGAGTATAATTAACCAAAGTTTTATTCCACGGTTGGTCAAAAATAACAATCTTTCTAGGATATAATATGTCTACAGCATTATAAGGAGAATCATCAACCAGAAGGAAAAATGGATAATATGCTTTTGATGAATTATCTAAAATGAAAACTATGTCATTAAAATATATATTATGGAGGTCTAACCAATTGGAAACAAAACTTATTGTAGCTCTATCTCTTTTTGTTATTATTGAAATTCTAAATCCTGCATTTTGCAATAAATATGTAACAGTTGAAATATCATTACTTGTTGGAGGGATATCTTTCCATCTATTTTTCCATACATAAGTAAAAAGATTATGGATAAATACTTCTGATTGTGGTAAAATGTTATGTATGTGCCATTCGATTATGTCTTGCTTTTTAATGGATGTATTGAAAATGATATTATATTCTTCTACCCATGTATACATAACGTCCGCAAGGACCGAATCAAGGTCAAGAGCAATTGTAATCTGATTTACCATCTTTTAAAATTTCGACATTGTTAATAAAAGACATATTTTATAATTGTTTTTTGAAAATGTAAAATTCGGTTAGACTTTTATATCGTGATAAAAACAATCTAATTTGTCGCTTATTTGAAAATTTACATCAGTTATAAAACTATTGCATAATTACATAGTCTATTATTGGTACAAATTTTTATTTATTTTTAAATTTTTACCTAATCTCGCATATGTTCTTTTAATAGCACATTTCTTTCGTTATTATTGCCTAATGGAGAAAATATTACTTTAGCAATGAAATTTACTAGATAAAGTAATTGAGGTAGTATTTAAGTAGAACTTTTAAGATATATATTATATGTCATCGAATTTAAACGATAGTCCTCCACATTTTATGGTACTAAATTCTATTTCTAAAAATACTAATACCTTAAATAAAATAGTTAAATTTACAAATTTATCAAAATCAGAGATAGACAATATCCTCAAGGAGTTGGAGAATCAAAAATTAATTGTCAAGAGAGAAAAAAAGAGTTTTTTATTTGGAAAAAAAATACAATATGATCTAACGGATACTGGTTTTAAATTGTTGAATGCAAAGAATAAGGAACTAGAAGAGAAAATGAAACAGGTACAACAATGGTATACCCAAGGAGATCAAACACAGCTTCAGTCTTTTATGGGTAATAATAGAGCTTGGTTGCCGTTAATGATTGCCTCAGGTGTTATGGATATGTTATTTTTTACATCTCTTATGTCATTTGCAGGAATGGCTCTTAATCCCATGGAGAGTCATTTGTTAGGAGGTGGAGATATAGGCGGTTCCAGTGGAGCGGACAGTTCTGCGGTAGCTGATAGTAATGATGCTTCTACGTCGGACTTTGGAGGGGGCGGTGATGCTGGTGGTTTTGATTTTGGGGGAGGAGGATTCGATAGCTTTTAGGAAATACTATGATTATATAAGGAAATCTTCATTAATCAATCAATTTAATAAACAACAGGCT
>JBQCGN010000003.1:0-3546 GCA_051955655.1 Candidatus Nitrosocosmicus sp.
AGTAATAGTTTTGGAATTATTTGTGATGCTCACCATCATGAGGTTGCAACTGCAGGACAATGTGAAATTGATATCCGATTTGACACGTTAGTAAATGCTGCAGATGCTGTTCAAAGTTATAAGTATATTGTAAAAAACATAGCTAAAAAACATGGTATGATTGCCACTATGATGCCAAAGCCTATAGCTTTGGATAATGGTTCAGGGATGCATGTTAATGTCAGTTTATGGGATAAAGAAAAAAACTTATTTTTTGACGGTGATGATAAGTATGCAGAAATGTCGCAGACGGCAAGATACTTTGCTGCAGGCATTTTGAATCATGCACCTGCTCTTGCAGCTATAGTGGCGCCCACTACAAACTCCTATCGAAGGCTAGTTCCCGGATATGAAGCACCAGTATATATTGCATGGAGTACTGGCAATAGATCTGCAATTATTAGAAATGCGGCTCATTTCAGAGGAGAAAGGTTCGCATATATGAAAAGAATTGAATTTAGAGCTCCTGATCCATCATGTAATCCTTATTTAGCTTTTTCGGCAATAATTTCTGCCGGTTTAGAGGGAATTAAGAAAAAGATTCCGATAGCGGACCCTATAGATGAAGATATATTTAAAATGAGCTCTCAACGTAGGGCTGAACTTGGAATTAAACAGTTACCTGCAACTCTTAGGGAGGCGTATGAAGAATTAAATAATGATAGAGAATTCCTGAAACCAATTTTTGATGATGAAATTATTAATTCAATAATTTTGCAAGAAGTAAAGGATCATACAGAAGTAACCATTAGACCTCATCCTCACGAGTTTTCATTATATGCAGATATTTAATCCAATAACGGATACGCTATAATGAAATGTTTTAATTTAACAAATTAAAACAAACGTTTAATACCTTTAGATCATTACAATTCTAAATAATTTTTTGGAGGGGTTGTCTAGACTGGTTAGGATACCTGCCTTACACGCAGGTGGTCATGGGTTCAAATCCCATCCCCTCCACTCTATTCACGGGTTATGACATATAGTTTTTAAATTTGTAAAGGATAGTCAGTCTGTCTGTTTAATGCTTACATTCTACCAGCAATGTTGAAACATATGCTAACTTTACAAAGAATATAGAAACAGAAAGACTGGAGAAAAATATCGATCGGTAATTTTAGGATCACTTACATATTTAAGCCAATTTTTAAACAAATGTTATTAGCAAATCCACAAAATGCACATTTATTATACGACTTTTAATTAATAGATCAGAATGAACAGAATGTGAAACCCGGAACAAAGACAACTCATCAAAATCACCTTATATTTTTAACTTAAATAAAATAAAATATTGTAAGTAAAAATGAGTTCAAAGGTAATAGATGAATTTAAAATAAATGAAGATACGTTATTGCGATTAATTGAAGGAGACATCACTGAAAGAAAAGTTGATGCCATAGTTAACCCTGCAAATTCTTATTTGAAACATGGCGGAGGTGTAGCTGGTGCAATAGTGAGAAAAGGTGGAAAAATTATACAAGAAGAAAGCGATAAAATCGGCTTTGTCAAAGTAGGATCATCCGCAATAACCTCGGGTGGAAATTTGCCATGCAAATTTGTAATTCATACTGTGGGCCCTCAAATGGGTGAAGGAAATGAGGATGAAAAATTAAGTAATGCTATAAAAAGTTGCCTTGGACTTGCTACACAAAAAGCATTTAAAAGCATATCAATACCTGCAATAAGCTCGGGAATATTTGGTTTTCCAAAGGATAGGTGTGCAAAAATATTGGTAAATGAAACAATAAAATATTTATCTCAAAGGGAAAAATCAAATATCGATATTGTAGAGTTTTGTTTACTCGATAAAGATACAATAAATGAATTTCAAAAAGAGTTTGATAAGATAAGATAAAACAATGAATTTTATCTAAAATTTACACTTGCTTTAGCGTTATATTGGCAAAAATATTTATTTTAAAGCGAGTAAAAACAATGTAATTTCTACCTTCTTTTCTCATGCCAAGGTTTGGAATGTTAAAGGAAAACCAGAGGACAGGAGAAATAGTAAAAGATATGATGATTGAAGCGAAAGAACAAGTAAAAACATTGTGTAGCGATGAAAAATGACATTGGTTTTTAATCTGATTGTAGTTTCATTTTCTTTCCTAATTTCTATATAGATGAAATATTCTCATATAATAGAATTTTGCAATATAGTTAGAATTCTTTATATCTATAAAAGCAGCAGTTTATTTATTGTTAATTATTCTGCCGTATGGTTGTTAAACTTCTACACCATTTTTATTTAATAACGAAAAATTACAATGACTGCATCATTTCTTAAATAATGTGAATCGTTATGTTTTGCTAATATAATAACTACACCTTATATTATGATAGGTTTTGTTATAAAATAAATTAACCATGACACTGGTGACGGAATTAATTTAAATACAAAATTTATTAATAAAAAATTCGAATTGAATAATTTGCCAGCTTATTAACCAGTCAACCAAGTTGTTCTTTTATCATTTTCCTAAACTCTTCATCGGATATTTCTCTTTTTGCTTGAATTATTGCAGCTGCATCATTGCCAACAGTATAACGAAGTTTTGGATTTGCAGATGTTATGGCCTCTAGTATTGTCTTTGCCACTTCCTCTGGAGGGGTAGAAGTTGATGTATTATTTACCATCGAGTTGAAATAATTTGCCAGCTTTTGTGTGAATGAGAAATATGGTGAATTAGTATCCAAGGCTTTTTTTGCCAAAACGCCAGAATTCATTATATTAGTTCGTATAAAACCCGGTTCAATTGTTACAACTCTAATTCCAAAACGCTCCAATTCATATGCCATCGATTCGCTCAGTCCTTCTAAAGCAAACTTGGTGCTATTATATGCAGATAAAAAAGGCACACCCATTTGTCCTCCAACTGAACTTATGTTTACTATAGTGCTAATGCCGCCATCATTCTTTTTCAATCTCATTATCGGAAGAACCTTTTGAGTCACTCTTATTACTCCAAAAAAATTTGTTTCAAACTGTGCTTTTATCTCGTCAATAGCAAGATCTTCAACAGATCCAAAAAGGCCATATCCTGCATTGTTTACAAGCACATCGATTCTATCTTTTTCTTGCACTATTTTATCAATAGCCTTCTTTACCGATTCATCATCATTGACGTCAAGTTGAATTGTTTGTAATGGTAAATTTTCTCTATTGGCTGTTTCTGTTATTTTTTTGGATTTTTCAAGATTACGCATAGACGCATAGGTATAAAATCCGCTTCTGGCTAAAAGGAGAGCAGTCTCCAAACCTATGCCACTTGAGCTACCTGTGACAAGAGCAACTTTTGATTCTTGCATATATATTAAAAATAAAATCTAATTATATAAATTGAAAAGCAACTTACAAATCAATTTCATTTAAAATTGGTAAATAATAATTTTCAATGTATTTTTCTTCGTTTCTGCAAAGAAGATATGATTGCAATTGAATAATCAAAAACTGTATGAGAATTTGCAATGGGTGTTAAATATGGAACATTTTTCATCGAT
>JBQCGN010000004.1:0-3472 GCA_051955655.1 Candidatus Nitrosocosmicus sp.
AGATGCAACTGAAAAGAAAAGGTCTGTTAAAGTTTTTAATTTTGAAAGTTTGATGATAGATCTTGATACAATTGAAGACATTTTGTATATACTCGATATTTACAATAGGATAGAATATTATGATATAGTAAGGAAAAATGAAATAAAAAAGAACAGCCATTCTATTTTATTTCTAAAAGAAATGATGCAGAATGGCTCAATACATTATAAAGGAAAAACCTCGCCATAATAATGGAATCATAATAGCTTTATGTTATAGTTGCAATTTTGCTACTACTATTGACTTTGCTATAAAATTATTTAATGAAGCTTTTTATTTCAAAAAACCACATTACTATTATTGCTTAACAACATTATAGCTATAATAGCAATATCTTTTATATCGGTGGGTGCTCTGTGGGGAATAGGCAATCTTCTACATCCGCCTAATCAAAACAAAATAGAAAAATCGCACGATTCTATTTTATTAGTTGCCCAAAATAATGCATTTAATGAAACTAATCCTACATTATATGTAAAAGAAAATAGACCTACCAAACTAATAGTTTTAAACAAAGATTTTGTAAAGCATGATTTTATTTCTAGAGATCTTGGAATAGATACTGCATATTTAACAACCGAGCAAGATTTTATTACTGCTATTGCTGGGGATAAACCTGGGGAATATGTATATTATTGTTCTTTTCATCCATCCATGAAAGGAAAGATTATAGTTACCCAATGATTAAACAATATTTTTATTTTAAATCACCTTAAACAATGTATAATGTATATTCCATCGGCTGATACATTTTTGCTTGCTGATTGTATTGCCAATTTTAGCGGTAAATATGCTTTGGAGATAGGAGTCGGCTCAGGTTACATAACTAATATTTTATGCAAAAAATTTAAATATGTTTTTGGAACCGATATCGATTTTTCATCGGTTAAATATAGCAAACATGCTCTCGAACAGTTCAATAATAAATTTTTAATTTGCTGTGATATCTGTGAACCCATAGCATTTGTATTTGATATAATAGTTTGCAATCCTCCCTATCTACCATTAGATGATAAATCTATAACTGATAATACAATCTATGGAGGAATTACCGGAGTAGAAACAACTATGAGGATTTTAAAACTTTATAAATCTAATTTACATTATAATGGTAAGATAGTTTTTATCAAATCTTCACTATCTGATAATGATAAAATCGATATATTTATAAAAAAAAATTTTTTAAAAAAGAGAGTCTTAGCAACAAAAAAATTTTTCTTTGAAACTTTAGAAGTATATGAAATAACAAAAAAAAATCTTTTATAATTTTTATTTTTTTAAGAATGTTGATGCCCTCTTGGCAATCTCATTTGTCATTTTGGAGAGCGAAGATTTTCCTCCAAGATCATAGGTTGTATACTCATTTTCGTTTATCACTTGCTCGGTTCCTTTGAAAATAGCTTCTGAAATGTGTTTTTCTCCTAAATACTCTGCCATCCATGCTCCCGATAGAATAGTGGCAACAGGGTTGACTTTGTCCTGACCGGCATATTTTGGAGCACTGCCATGTGCAGGTTCGAACATCGCATAAGAATCTCCATAGTTTCCCGAATATACCGTTCCTATTGAACCAACATGTCCTGATGCACATTCAGAAATTATATCCATAAATAAATTTGTACTAAGTAATATACTATTATTGAATCGCTCTGGATTTTTGACAAGCTGTTGAGTCATATTATCAATATAGTATTCCTCAACCTCTATTTCAGGAAACAATTTTTGCGTTTCAATGACTGCGGTCCAAAAAATACCATCGGTTTCCTTGAGAATATTTCTTTTTGTAACCGCAAAAATCTTTGTGAATCCTTTTTGTTGAGTTAATTCAAATGCTTTTTTCACAACTCGTCTACATCCTTTTCCAGTTGTTTTTCTTACAGCTATTGCAGAGTCATCACTTGTCTTAAATTCTATACCTGAGTAAAGACCTTCGGTAGCCTCTCTAACACATATAAAATTTAAATTTAGTTTTGATGTTTTATATGTCTTTATGGGCCTGATGTTTGCATACAATTCGAATTTTTGTCTTATTGTAACCGCAACACTCCTTGGAGCACTGGGGTTAGGCACCGTAGTTGTAGGTCCTTTAAAACAAGCGTCTGATGTTTCAAGCAACTTCCATACCTCATTTGAAATATAGGAATTCCCACCATTTTTTTCCCACCATTCTGAACCTGCATCGCATTTTATCAATTCGATATTGGAATTGCATGAATTTAAGACACTTATCATCGAATTTACTAGTTCCGGACCAGTACCATCTCCATTTATTATTACTGCTTTTTTACTACTCAACTAAAATCAAAAAGTGTTTTCATTTGCATATAAATTTATTTTCCATTAGTGGTCCTACACTATTTTGAGGTAAGATCTATCCTACCTAAAAATGAGTTAGAAAACGGTGGAATATTTTGTGTACCGTTAATCTTTGTAAAATTTCCTTTCACTGAGTAATAGGAATAATTGATATTATATTTTGATAGATCCAGTGTCTTTTTCAAAAGCTTTCCTGTAGAATTATCAATTACATCAATCGCTGTGCCATTACCAGCATAAATTTTCATTAGATCGGGCAATGATAATTGTATTGGTCTAATATATTGGACATGTAAAAGATCTCCTGGATAGTCGGCACGAATAACATGTAAACATTCTTTGCCTTTTTCTATTGTTGTACCTAGTGAATTTGGAAATATATACTGTTTGTTATCTATATATAACAATACACGGGGATATACATTATAAGGATCAGCATCACGGGTTTTTAAGCATACGCTTAACACATTTGGTGGCGGAAAAAAATGCGTGATAACAAACCCTGCTAAAACTGCGGCTACTATTACCGCAGGAAGCATGATTAAATTCTTTATACTCATTTTCTTTCTTGGAATGGCTTCTTTTACTTTTCTCTTGGGCACAAATGCAATAGTATAGTAATTATATAATATTCTTTATTTCCTATAGGAGAAAATAATCTAAGAAAATAAAACAATAAATGTGTATATCTGCCTTTTGCGTTGTTATTGCTGGAAGTAAATATAGACGGAGCAAGTAGAGGTAATCCTGGTTTATCGGCAATAGGTGTAATAGTAAAATATAATAATAAAGTATTGGTGGAGCATTCGGAATTTGTGGGTATTAGGACCAATAACCAGGCCGAGTATGAAGCTTTAAGACGTGCACTTGAAATATGCATTAAATTAGATAAGGAACTTACTATTTTTTCTGACAGCGAATTGTTGGTTAATCAAAGAAATGTCAAATACAAAATAAGGAATCAACAATTAAAGGTTATTTCTCGGGAAATTGCCAGCCTTGAAAAAAACTTTGAAAAAGTAGAGTATAAGCATATTCCTCGTGTAAAAAATAGTAAAGCAGATAGGTTGGCTAATAAAGCTTTAGATGAATATATTAAAAATATGAGCAGCACAG
>JBQCGN010000005.1:0-4806 GCA_051955655.1 Candidatus Nitrosocosmicus sp.
GTTTTCACATTATATTCAATATATTTTGATAAAATTCTTGGCTTGTATCTATTTCTCCCCCGTAATTTAAAACGCTGAACTATTGATGCAATTCTGTTTTGTCATTCTTATAATTTATTTATTTTACTTGAGGCAAATTACGCTTTTAAAATAAATTATTAAATACAGATAATTGTAAACCAAGCTCTACATTTGTTTTTATAAAAGAAATTTGATATAGCAATCATACGTTATATTGCCTTATTGGCAAATAAAATATCTTCTGAAGAATTGCAAAAAGAAAAAGACAATTACATTTTAATAGATGTACGTGAATCTGACGAACTAGCACAAGGTACTATAGAAAGAGCAATTCATATGCCATTAGGTCAACTAATTAGAAATGCAAGACATGGAGAATTAAACAGCCTGAAAGGAAAGAAAATTTGTACATTTTGCTCAGGTGGTTATAGAGGAAATTTGGCTGCAGATGAGCTTAACAAATTAGGATTTAATGCTGTGACTATAGATGGTGGCTTTCTTGCATGGAAAGACAAGAAAAACAAAAGCAAGACATAACAGGGTTTTTTCTTTTTTTATTAATTTTAGCCAAGAATATATCAATTGAACATCAAGGTCGTGTAACACAAAATATAAATTCAAATTTAGTTAATGGCATTAAATTGAAAACAACAAATTTGTAATTGAGGATTTAAATAATATGATATTGGCAGATTTCCGAAAGTATCTACTACTTTATCTCACCTTCAATCCCATTTGATTACAAATATTTAATTGAAATTCCATACAAACCTTCTGTATCATAATGATTGAAGAATATTGTTAAAATATAAATAAAATAAAAAACAGAGAATTACAAGGTTAAAGTGTATCCTAATGAAAAGTTACATCCATTCTTATAATTTAAATCAAGGTAAAAGATCTTTTAATCCTCATTTGACAGACAATTTTGCTGTAAATAACTCGATACTAAAAAATGTGAGTCCAAATAATGAAAAGAAAGGAAAAAGATAACGAATCTAAAATATCCATACTTGCATGGACTACATTAGTCGTATTAGGTATTTCAGTTCTTATTACCATGTATGGAGAAACTATGTTACTTCCTGCAATACCTGATATTATTGGAGAATTTAATATTACATATAACACGTCATCGTGGATTTTAACAGCGTATTTGATAGCTGGAGCAGTCATGACTCCAGTAGCAGGAAAACTATCTGATGTATACGGCAGAAAGAAAATGGTTTTAATTATTCTAATAGTTTATATCATAGGGGTTGCAATAGGGGGTTGGTCTCCTAATATCTATGTTATGCTAGTATCAAGGGTCATTCAGGGTATTGGCATATCTATGTTCCCAATAGCATTTGGCATAATCAGAGAGTTGCTCCCTGCTCAAAAACTTGCTATTGGTGTTGGCATATTTACTTCGATGTTTGCTGCAGGCTCTGTAATAGGATTAGCTTTAGGAGGAACAATAGTACAGCATTTAGGATGGCGTACTACCTTTTTTTCTATATTGCCATTAGGCATTATTCTATGGTTTGCAATTAATCATTATGTTAAAGATCATAAAAGAGAGCAATCTAACAAATACATCTTCAGAGAAAATGAAAATTATAACAAAATTGAAAAACCGAAAACCAATTTTACAAGTGTTATAGACATAAAAGGAGCGATTTTGCTCACCGTCAGTATAACATCTTTTCTACTTGCCATTACATATATAGGCAACATCAATAGTTTAGAGGATAACCATAACAATAGTCATGCAACAAATGCTGCGAGTTCGCCCAATTCAGTCATCTATATTACTCTAGTATTAATCTCTACAACAGTTATATCAATAATATTATTCATCATTGTGGAGAAAAAATCAAACTTTCCTTTAATAGATTTAAAGTTATTCAGTAATAAAGTATTTTCAATATCAAATATTCTTGTACTTACCCTTGGCCTGCCCATGTTTTTGGTCTATCAGACAATTCCATTTTTGGTTAGAAGTCCACAGCCAATTGGCTTTGGTGGTAACGCAGTTGAAGCAGCAATAGTGCAGTTGCCTTTTATGATAATATTTTTAATATTTGCACCAGCATCAGGATTTATCATTTCAAAAATAGGAAGCATAAAACCTGTAGTATGGGGGACAATATTTTCACTTATCGGATTTATAGGCATGTTTTTCTTTCATTCTACCGAGGTACTAGTTGGCATAAACCTAGCTGTAATAGCCGTCGGATTTGCATTATTGAATACCGGAGTATTTAACATAATTATGATATCAACACCTATCCAATATAGCGGCATTTCTCTAGGGATGAGTGTAGTTGTAATGATAATAGGAATGTCAATTGGCCCCATCGTAGCAGGCTTCTTTATGCAATCGTTTCAAACTCCCTCTGTTTCTACACTATCAACACAAACAGCAACCACTACGACATTGTTGTCCCATCCTTCTGCAATTGCATATAATTTGATATTTGTTACAGGCATAATAATATCAACCTGCTCTATAATTTTGGCATTTTTACTAAGAAAAAAACTAATAAAATTGGACCTACCGGAGGAACAGCAAATTTAATAAAAGCAATGGTCATAACATTTTATTACCCCGCAATTTTTTGTTCTTTAATATTTAATCAAATAAAAACTGATTTATTTTATAATGTATT
This sequence comes from Candidatus Nitrosocosmicus sp., assembly GCA_051955655.1. GTDB lineage: Archaea > Thermoproteota > Nitrososphaeria > Nitrososphaerales > Nitrososphaeraceae > Nitrosocosmicus. The sequence continues at coordinate 2,676 of JBQCGN010000005.1, forward strand.
TTACTCCAAGAGTATAATCAATAAAGAGGATCTAAGATGAAATCAATTATAATAAAATTATTTTCTATCACAAATGGATTTTATAAATTATTATATAAAAAATTATTTTTGTAACTCACAAAAATTTATTTATCAACCATCTAAGCTCCACTTAGCGATATTATTAGATCGGTGATAAAACCCATAACTAATCCAAAGAAAATACCGGTCATTAAAACAGAGTTAGTGGTTTGTAATCTTCCTGTGTTGTACATAAGCATTGAAACATAGATCAATGCTCCTCCCGCAACAGATAGAAATAGTACAGATGCAACAGTAGAAGCCCACAAACTTCCTACCAAAGTACCTACAAAAGTAGGTCCCCCTCCAATTAGTCCCAAAAATATGATAAATTTAATATTGGGTTTTTTATTTAAGCCCGTCAGTGGGCCAGCTATTCCAAAACCTTCTGTAGCGTTGTGTGCCCCAAACCCTATTATCAACAATACTGCTAGAGAAACAGCACCAGACACATATGATTGACCAATGGCCAATCCTTCACTAAAATTATGCGTACCTATTCCTATTGCAATCATCATAGCAATTTTATAGGCATTTGTTTGATGCAATAAAAGTGGCTGTTGATGTTGTTGTTTCTGAGCATACTGTAACTCTTTAAAGTCATCTTCCACTTGTTTTCCGGATATTCCTTTTGTTAAAACACCTTTTTTATTCATAAATCTACCCTCATACCAAGTCAATCCTAATAATCCTAATGCAAGACCTCCAAAAAGAGCTAAAAAGTTCAAAGTAGCATCACCTAACGGGACCTTACCTGCAAGAGCATCCGTTGCAGATTCCTCTGCAGATTCCCACGCATGACTAAAAACATCGATAATAAGAAAAACTAAAATACCAATTGCAAACGCATTAAGAAATCCCTTCTTTTTTGCACTTAAGTTTTGAAGAATGGCAAAAGGCAAACCCAAAAATATAGTGAAACCAGCTATTGCACCCAATAATAATAGTTGAGAGTAATCCATATAAAATTCGCCTTTTTACTATAATATCTGACTGATGGTCAAAAGTTCTGGATCATACATCTTCTTACAATTTAAATCAGAAAAGAAAATATTTGTACAAACTTTTTTTTTAGTAATGTGTATAGAGGTATTATTTATTGGATTTGATAACACAATGTATATACTCAACATTATTAGTCTTACCTAATTAGTATTGCCTAATGCTATTTAAACATTCTATTGCAATAGCAATAATCATTAATTATCATAGATTTCAAATGATATAAATAAATAGAGAAAAAATAAACAAAACAAATAAGAATATTATATGAAATTTATCAGCTCATAATATAAATTTATATGATATCTGACATTCTAAAGTAACCCATTTAATATCACATAACAAATTCTTTACATTAATGATTGCATTTGTTCGAACTGTTATTCTAATTTTCTTGTCATTATCAATTTTATTAATAATAGGACAAATAAATTTAGATAAGGCAAAGGCTCAGCCATCTGTATTTCAACAAGCGCCCGCTTTAGCACCCAATAATAAATGCATAAGATATAGCGCAATTCAGTTAAATATAATAGTAACATGTAAATCTGCAACTTTAACTGATATATATAACCAGTTAAAAAATCCAGTTGTTTTAACCAAGCAACCAAATGGTGTTTGGGCTCTTAATGCCAATATTACAATAAATCCAGGTGCCACCTTAACCATTGATCCAAAAGATACTACATGGCTTAAAATAATTGCAGATGAAAAATCACTTGCATACGGAATTCATGTTAAAGGCTCACTTAAAATAGATTCAGTAAAGGTATCATCTTGGAACCCATTTACCAATAATTTTGCAATGAGTAATGGCTCAAGGGAAAGAGGAAGCGATCTGACCAGGCAATGTGGTCATAGCTGTTCTATTGAAGTAAAGGATACCTTGACACATCATGGAGCTCCAAGGCCATTTATAATGATAGAACCAAAGGCGACAGGAACTACAAACATCACCAACTCATATATCGGATATTTAGGATATGAGGCAGGATGGGGCAAAAAGGCAGAAGGACTTCATTATAATGGAGGCGATGGCAGCATCGTCAGAAACAACAATATCGATCAT
>JBQCGN010000006.1:0-3424 GCA_051955655.1 Candidatus Nitrosocosmicus sp.
TATTACTATATATTTTTCTGAATCTGAGCGCTCTATAATAAGAATGGGAAGAGGATAAAAGGGCAAAAATTTTGTCATTTTTAGACGGTAGTTTTATTTTACCTTTTTAAAAGGATATTGATTATTCTATTATTATATTTAATGTTTCACTTATATATACGTATGATGTAAATATAGTGATATTTTTTTGACACAAAATAGTTTTCCCATGAAACAATGGCATTTAGAGCATGTTGAAAAAACAATTAAAAAATTTATTATTGGTCTCTCTGACACTGCTAGTATATGGGAAAAAAGACAACATAAAAAATATGGTACAATTGCAAATTGTTGTAAGCAGGTAGATTATGATTTAAAACACGGTGTAACAATTGAAGAAGTTATGTCTGTTTTAGATAAGATAAAATCTGATGAATCGTTTGCGCCTGTTTTGCAAAATGAAAATTCGATTCATAGATTAAATGAGATTGAAAAGTATGTTTATACCTTAAAAAATTTAAAAACCGAAAGCTAGTTATAAATTCAACCAGATCAATTCTGTGTATTTTAATTAAGTTATTAAATGGGTTTGTGTTATTTCATAATTCCAGTTTGATTACTTTGATTTTACGTATTTATTTGATTCAACCAATAATGTATAATTTAAAATATTGTAGCTTTGGATTTTGTCTGTAACAGGAATTGAAAAAGATGCCTCTGTAAACGGGGGTATATTATAAGGTTCAGTTTGTGCTTTCCAGACCCCTGCCAAATCTTTATTTTTATCATATGTTATGGCGATTATAGTTGTATTATTTGTGTAAAACTGACCATTGTTTTTAATTTTACCGTCGATAAAATAAAAACCAGTTATTAAGTCTATATGAGAATTACTAGATTCCATAGCAATCTTTTCGTCTTTATGATCTGTAAAATTATATTTTACAGTTATGGAGAATTTATTTATTTTATCGTTTAAATCCTTATTATAGATTAAAATGTCAAAAGGGGTAATCTCACCTTGATTTATAGTAGTAATTTCTGATTGTTTACTAAAATTACCGATAGATTTATTTGTTTTATCAAAAAAATTTGCAGAAATAATTACATTGTTGACTGTTTTGTTTGCATTATTTTGTAATATTCCTATTAAATGCTTATAATTATACTGATCTTGAGTCAATTTCATACTAGTAACTTTTAAAACATCTCCTTCAGTATAACCTGACGATGTTTGTACAATAATACAAAACAATGATGAAACTAAAATTACAGTAAAGGATGGAAAAAATAAATACTCTAAAGTTTTAAATGTTAAAAAATGTTCAGATGAATTTTTTTCCATAGTTAATATTGAAAATGCTTTGTATTAAATTGATGTTGTATTATTAATGGTTAATATAATGAAATATTTTTAAATTGATTGAATTAAGGTCAATTGTGAAGATAACAGAAGGATCATTTGTCCTCTTTTTTTATAATAGTGAAAAAAAATGGCTACTACGAACAGAAAAAGATAAAAAACTACATACTCATCTTGGAGTAATAGATGTAGGCTCGACTATCAATCTTCCTTTCGGATCTTTTATAATGACCAATAAAGACAAAAAAATTTACCTCCTTCCTCCTACTATTTATGATTATGTGATGAAATCTCAACGCAGCACTCAAATCGTTTATCCCAAAGATTATGGTTATATTGCTGCAAGGACTGGGTTGAAAAATGGCTTTAAGGTTTTGGAAATTGGGACAGGAAGTGCCGCCCTTTCTACTTTTATGGCGAGTATTGTAATGCCGCAAGGTCATGTGTATTCATTTGATGTAAATGATGATTTTATGTCCATAGCAAAAAAAAATTTAGAAAAATCAGGAATGAATGAATTTGTGACGCTTTCTTATTATGATGTTGAGACAATTTCTAATATTAAAGATGTAGATCTGGTTGTTATTGATTTAGGTGATCCATGGATATATCTTGATGTTGTTCATCCATGTATGAAAAATGGCGCATTTGTTGTTTGTATTTGTCCAACAATGAATCAGCTTGAAAAGTTATCTGCCCAGTTTTTTTACAGTGGTTACATTGATACTGAGTATACAGAAACTTTTATAAGAAAAATTGAAGCCAGAGAGGGAAAAACACGTCCTAATATGAGAATGATTGGACATACAACTTATCTTGGTTTTGCAAGAAAAATCCTCAAGGAAAAGACGACTAATACTTCAAATTAAAAATTTGTTTTTTGAATTAAAGTATCAAGTTAATGATTCGAGATTTGTTAGCTCTTCTAATATTTTTTTTGATCTATTGTTGTCTATTTTATCTAGCTCTTTAAGAGCCATTTGAGAATAATTCAAATAAGTATTCTCCATAGATTCAACAAATTTGTTACCTTCGTTGTTATGTTTTACTAAAATATTAAATAATCTTTCTTCATTGTTATAATCGATTAAATCATCGTGTATCTGATATGCAATACCTAACAGTTTCCCATAGCTGGCAAGCGCCTTAATCTGCTGGTCGTTTCCATTACCTAGTATTGCACCTATTTTTGCCGAAGCTTCAAACAAAGATGCTGTTTTATTTTCGATGACTCTTATATAGTCATCCTGTGAAATATTGTGGTTTTTAACCATTCTTATTTCTAGCATTTCCCCCTCACTCATCTTTATTGCTGCATTAGAGAGTTCTTTTATTACTTGTTTGTTATCAATTTTGGATCCTATATTCAATATTATTCCAAGAATAAAATCTGCTGTAAGAATGCTAGCGTTGTAACCGTATTTAACATGAAATGAAGGTAAACCTCTTCTTAAGTTGTCTGAGTCGAGTATATCATCATGAAATATTGATTCAGTATGTAACAGTTCTATGGCTGTAGAAACTGTAAATATGCTCTCTATGGCTCTAGAATTCAATAACTCTAGGTTTCCATTATTTAGGCTTTCTGCGGCAAGAGTTAAAATAAAAGGTCTTATTCTTTTCCCGCCATTACAAGCATACTTTAAAGGTAAATAGAATTCAGACCAAGAATACAATTCTAATTCTCTTTTTAATGAATCATCAATCTTGTTAATATAATTGATAAATTTTTTAAAAAATGAATTTAATTGAAAATCTCTTTTATTCAATTAGTTTTTCTAGCCGAATTATTTACATTGTACATATCTTATTAATGCTTGTTTTAATATATCGTATTATCATACAATCAATTTTAAACCCTTAAAACAACTAATAAATAGATCAAGCAATTTGATTTATGTCGTTTCTATTAGATCATTTTGTATTTTTAATTTCTCTGTCTTTTCGATGCTTTACTTCTATTTTAAAAATGTCTGTGTTTAGGCTCCTTTTATACTACTTTAATTTATTATACCATTAGCAGTTCCTAAAATGCTGGAAGTGAATGTGGAATAGCAATTGCAGGCTCTAGCTGTATCTGCG
>JBQCGN010000007.1:0-4582 GCA_051955655.1 Candidatus Nitrosocosmicus sp.
AGCTATCAAGCGCTTCAGATAAAGTTGGACCCTTATACCACGGCATATTTTGAGATTTCTTAACTAGATTATCACCCTTCCATCCAGAAACAGGAATGAAATTAACTTTTGATGTATTATAACCTACCATCTTTAACATTTTTTCCACAATGTCTTTAACTTCTTTGTATCTTGTTTCAGTATAACCCGCATCATCCATCTTATTTAAAGCAACAACAATTTGGCCCACACCCAATGTCCTTGAAAGAAATGCATGTTCTCTTGCTTGACCACCAGGTTCGGTAGCGGCCTCGGTTTCTCCAGGTTTAACTGAGACTACCAAAATAGCTGCATCAGCCTCAGAAGCACCCGTTATCATATTTTTGATAAAATCTCGGTGACCGGGAGCATCTATCAAGGTATAAAAGAATTTAGGAGTTTCGAATTTTTGAAAAGCTAGATCAATAGTAATACCTCTATCTCTTTCATCCTTAATACTGTCCAAAACCCATGCATACTTGAAAGTATCACCCTTGCCAGTTGCTTCTGATTCTTTTGCAAATGTATCAATAGTTCTTTGATCAATAACACCCAAGTCTACCATTAAATGTCCAACGGTAGTTGACTTACCATTATCAACATGTCCAGTAACCACCAAATTCATATGTGGTTTTTTACTTGCACTCATAATTGTTAAAAACTATACAGGGGTTTATGTTTATTTCGATATTCTATTTGAAATGATAAAACCAATAGAATAGAATAAGATGTAGGCTCAGGCACGATTATAAATATCTTTTAAACGTACTATATCATCTTCATCAAAATACCCTGTCGAAATTTCCAAAACCATTGATGGATGTTCTAAATTAATTATTTGATGTTTAAGCCCTCTTTTAATAAAAAAAGAATCATTTTCCGATAGTTTGTATTTGTTGTCATTTACAACAATAATAATTGAGCCTTTCAGTACCTTCCACCATTCATCTCGTTTATCATGATATTGTAAACTTGTTTGAGAATTTGGTTTAATATACAAAGTTTTTACTGTACATTTTTCATTTTCGACATATCTTTCAAACTTTCCCCAAGGCCTATCTTCTATGTAAATATCCATTTTGCTCTCTATCATATATTTATAATCATCATAGTATATACACCACTAAAAAATATTATTAAACTTAAGCATTCAAGAGATTGGTAAAAATTAATATTGGCACATTAAATTACATAAACCATATAAATCAAAATATATTTATAATCCAAATAGAAAATCAGGCATAATTAAGAATTAAAAGATAACAGAGCATCATCAATTGTTGACAGACATTGCAGAAACAGACTACCGCTTCTTTTGAAAATCCATAATGAAAACTCTTCAAAAGTAAATACCCTCTGATGTTGAATCGATATTGGTACAAAGCCTCCAAAGGTAATAACCTGAATAACTACATAGTTTTCATTTATAATAGCTAATTCTTGTTCGCCGTATTCATTTTCTTCGTCAAGCAAAGTAGCATATAAGATTAAAGGTTTACCATTTCCAAATTTTGAGATATAAAGAGCCAATTTTTCCATTTTTTTTTCAAGACTATTCATCAAAAAGTCATCAAATGACATTTGTTTTTCATTACAGAGGCCCTTTTCTTTTTTCAATCGATAAATATGTATTACAGAATTTATCTACAGTAATGATCACAACAATTGACTTTTTAACCAATGTTTATTAATATTTTTTATTATATACAAGCGAATTCTATTTATAGATCTAAAGATTAAAGCCTGTCAATCAATAAATATAAATTTTGACGTTTTTTCCATCTATATCTATGTCCTTATAATCATAGGTATTATCAGTAGTTTCAAAAAGAACAACCTTTTTTACCCTAACTAAATTTTTAATATCGTCATAATATTCATTTAATTGAATAATATCATCTTTGGATAAATTTGATATATAAACACATGATAGAATTTCCGTAGGATTAAATCCCAACTCTTTTCTAAGCTGCTGTATATTCCTAGACAGATCTCTAACAAGACCTCTTGCAATCAATTTATCATTTCTAGAAGTATTAATAAGCATAAGAATCCCACCCTTTTCAATCAGATTGTAGTTTTCTTTAGGTAAATAGGATATTTCAAGTTCTGTTTTATCTAATTCTATAGTTTTTGTTTCCGATAACGGGCAAGAGAAAGAGCCTTTTTTACGAAGATCATTTAATATCTGAAAAACATCAAATTTTGAAAATGTCTCGATCAAGATATTCATATCAGATTTTACTTTTTTGGCAACAATCCTTTTATTGATATCTATTTTAGGCAAAATAGGTGCTTTTTTTTCCAATAGTATAGTCATTTTTTCTATATTATCATCATACTTTAATTCTTCAATGAACAGATGCTGAACGTTCAATTGCTCACGCAGTATTTCTTTAATTCCAGTTATCTGTAAAAAATCAATGCTAGAACAATAAATAAAAGCAGACTCCAAAGGCCATCTTCGTTTCAACTTTGATCTATTTCTAATTGAAAAAGATATCGAGGCAATTTCTTTAACAGTATCAAAAGCCAATTCTATGTCATCATTAGCGAGCTTTGCAAGAAGTTCTTTATTAGACCATCCCTCCATTAAAATAGTTTCAAATCGCTTAAAACACGATAAGTATAGAAATTCTGTTAGATAAGGAATAAAAGGATGTAACAAAATATCGACATTTTTAAGACATGTTGATAGTATTGCATAGATTAAATATCTACGAGGTTGATTTTCTAATTCGTCATTCCATAAATCATACCTAATCAAAGGTACGTATGTTTGGCTTAAATCTGAAATTACAAATTCTTCTATTGATCTTGATGCTTCATGAAATTTGCAATTGTTAATTTGATCAACTGCTTTTGCAATTAATTTTTCTAATTTTGTCAAGATCCAAGTATCAGGAGCTTTCAAATCACCTTTTAAAATAGATACTGTTTTGTCAGGATCATAGCTGAACATATCATATTTGCTATTTTGTTTATAGTACACATGCAAATAATATAAAGTACTTAGAATCTGATGCGGTCTGCTTTGCATTTCCTTTATACTGAAATTTATTGGCTCGATAGGAGAAGACTTCCACATAAAATAAAATCTTACTAAATCTACCGACTGTTCATGTAAAAGTAACGACGCATCTATAACATTACCAATACTCTTACTCATTTTATTCCCTTTTTCATCTAGAACATGACCTGTAAATAAAAAGGATTTAAAAGGAGAAAATGGCGAGCTATTGTTAAATATCACATTTAAAATTAATAAAGTATAAGCCCAACCTCTTGTCTGATCAATTCCTTCCGTCAAAAACTCAACTGGTATGAATTTATTATATTCATCATTTGTTATTGATGCAAAAGGTGCACTACCACTATTATGCCAAGTATCCAATACAAAAGATTCTCTACTCATAGAATTTTGGCAATTGGGGCATACGATCTGAATTTTATCAATCCACGGTCGATGTAATTCAAAATTTTCTCCGTCAGGTAGACTAATAGCTGCATCAACTATCTCCTTCCTTGAGAATAAGCCTTTTTTTTGTAAACAGCGAGGGCAACTCCAAATCGGTTATGGAGTTCCCCAAATTCTCTCCCTTGAAATACACCAAGGGATCTTTTCCTTTATTATTTCAATATACCTATTTTTTGGATGTTCATAAAAATAATTAACTTTATTAGCAGAATTGAGAGGCTTGTCGTCAAGTTTTTCAATCATATAGAAATACTCTCTTCTGGCCAACCATACTATTTTATGATGCGATCTCCAACAGGTTGGATAGCTGTGACGAATTTTGCCTATTTTAACTGCAGCATTTGCCCTAGACATTTCATCAACTACAATCTCATCTGCATCTCTAACAAAGAGATTTTCAAATTTACCTGCTTTTTGAGTAAATGTGACTTTATCATCTATAGGAACAAAAATAGGAACATTCCTTTTTAACGCGATCTCAAAATCCTGTTCACCGTTTGCAGGCGATAAGTGCACAATACCACTACCTGTAGTCACATCAACAAAATCTTCTGCAACTACGAAATGTATTAATTTTTTTAATGCAAGTTCCTTTAATCCAGGGATTTCATCAATTAGAGGATGTATATAATGCATTCCTTCAAGGTCTTTGCCTAATGATGTTTTTATAATCTCATAATCATTTATTTTCAATTCTGACATAAGATTATTTAATCGATTTTCAGAAACAATCCATGTTTCAATTTTATCATTGTTGTTGACAGAAATTAACACATATTTAGATTCAGGACTCACGCCGACTAATTCATCAGTTACAACAGTAAAAGGCATTGTTGTCCAAACTATTAGAAATGCATCATTGTTTTCCAATTGTACTTTATAAAAAAAAGAAGGATCCTCAACTTGTTCATAGCTTTGATTAATTTCCGTATTACTAAGGGATGTTTGACAAGAGGGGCAATATGCAACAACCCTAAATCGTTCCTTTAAAATATTATCCTCATAAGCCTTCTTAACATAAGCCCACTCTCTTTCAATATATGAATCAGTAAAAGTCCAATATGCATTTTTATATTCAAAGGACAT
>JBQCGN010000008.1:0-3723 GCA_051955655.1 Candidatus Nitrosocosmicus sp.
AGGAATAAAGATAAAAAATACAAGAACAGGTAAAATTATCGAAATAAAATGCGACGGTGTATTTATAGCGATAGGTCACAAACCCAACACAGATATTTTCAGAGGACAAGTGGAAATAGATGATAAAGGCTATATTAAAAGATATGAGGAAACAAAGACTAGCGTTGAAGGGATTTTTGTAGCGGGTGATGCATATGATTATACATATAGACAAGCAATAACTGCAGCAGGCTCTGGTTGCAAAGCATCACTGGATGCAATAAGATATTTAGAATTAAATTTCCAATAAAGTAACATATAGTAATTATATTAATAATATATAGAAAAATTAATTTTAGTTAACAAGTGATTTTTGTTGTTTTATTGGAACCGATTTAAAAAGTCTTTTTTAGGCTTTCCAAAGATTATATTACTATTATTCAAATATTTCTAATTGTTCTGCTAAAACTTTCTAATTCTGCTGTATAAAATTCAACTGTGTACTATAATAATTTTTATCTTGCATTAATTATGTGCCCACTATAAATTGGTAGAAAAATTTATTTTTTTATATCTATATTGCTATTACTGATTCTCATTTTGTTGTTTCTTTTTATTTGCTGAAGAATCTAACGAAGAAATAGTATTAGTTGTAGTTTTAATTAATTCCCTATCTGTCATATTAGTAGAGCCTTTTTTTTGTTCGCTTTCACCATGCTCTTTAAAAGGCAAATCTACTCCTTTAACTTCTATATTACTTTCTATATCTGAATTGTTTTCTTCTGTATTATTATATGCATAAGTAACTGATGGTGAAATAAAAGCAGGATTAGGAGTAATAGTTGATGACGATGGGCCAAATGATTGTTCTGTTGCATCTATTATGTCATTTGAATTATCTACGACTTTATCTTTCCCATCATTTGCTTTTTCTTTAAACTTTTCTTTGAAACCTGTCATGTTATAATGTTGTTATAAATGCTATAAATGATTTATAGCCTAAATTTTTGTATTTAAAATTCTTGAATAACTTTTTTATAAACGGCTTCTACCTTATGCAGTCTTCAAAAGATTTTGATTTATATTCAGATATTATTTTCTCCCTAAAAGTATGCAGATCTATTGAAGAGGATATACTAATGATAAACATTTGATTCAAAATCCTTCTGATCTTTTGTTTTTCTTGTTGACTGAGTTGATAAAACAAAATACACTTTATAGATCAAATGTATCGGACAGGAAAAGGCATGTAACTTTAAGATTTTATGCATAAAAAATCATTAGAAATTGTATTCGGAAATGTAATTATTAACGGTAAAGTTTATGCAAAAGTATCCGTCAAAGATTTTATGTATATCCTCAATGTTATTTTCCTTATGCCTTTCAAATTAGAGGGTATTTTATAATACAAAAAGTTGCCAATCAATTTGACAAAATAAGAGATAATTGTGCAAAAGTTTGCGACATTAACTGGGCCATATATAGATATTAGCAAGTATATTGATAATTAGATAATGCTATCATTGTCTTGTAAATATGTAGGCGTGAATTGTGATCATGTATGTAACGCAGAAACAGAAGAAGAATTAATGCAAAAGGCAAAACAGCATGCAATACAAGACAATCACTTTACTGAAGAAGAAATATCAAACCCAGAGATACAAAATAAAATAAAATCTGGTATTAAAAGATCATAGATGTGTTAAATACAATTTCTTTAAACTATATATTTTTTATTTTCTAATTTCAATCTGCTTTTTACATTATGATGGCTATAAACTACACAATTAAAAGGTTTCTGAAGGAAAAATTTTCCTTTTATTACCAAGATTTAAATAGTATCGTATTTAACAAATGTTATGGTTAAAAGTAATTCAAATACTTCTACTAATGACAATAATGTCAATTTTAGCGACAGCAATACAAGCAACAATGCAAGCTTTTCATATAATACAAATACAAATAATCAAGACTTTAACGAATCTGTTAACAGAGCTCTTGATCAAACCAAAGACAATATAAACAGATCAATTGAAGAATCAAGAAATCAGATTCCTCATTATAACACTATTGTAAACAGCTACCAGGAGCAAGCACTCCAAACGGCAAGAGAGATTTCTGAAAGCTATATTGAATCACAAAAGGCAATAATCAACTCAATCCAATCAGCATGGAGGCCATTTTCTCAGAACTTTAACACAACTGTAAACAGATGGATATCTCCGGAGACAGCAACCAATGCGTACAGCAGATTTGTTAGTACAGTTGCAGACAACATTGTTACAGCATTGAAAACAACAAACAATGTGATATTCTCGTGTTTAGATTCTCATAGATCAACATTACAACACGCAAGAGATACTACAAAACAAATATTTCATTTAAACTCAAATGCAGCAAAAACCTTTGAACAAAACGCAAGAGAATTAACAAGAGCGGCTCAAGATGCTTATGCAAGAAACAATGCATCACACAACAGTAGAGGAGGAGGAAACAATACAAGCACATCCTATACCACAAGTACTCCTTCTGGAACAACATCATTCTCTTCAACAACAACAACCTCTTCTACATCAGCTGCTTAAGTAAAAGCAAAAACAATATACAACCTTTTTTAATTTCAAAAAAAGGGATAGTTAATATCTCTTTGTTTTTTCTCAAAGATAATTTACACCAAATTACAAAAGTTTTCTTTTGTCATCATCTAGTTTATCTATAAATTCAACTTACAGTGGCTTGTTTGGATACTTCTCAGACTCATTTCTTACTTTCGATTTCTTCTTACCATGCTCTTTGGAATAGATGTAATATAAAAATTCAATCTGTCCTTCCAATCGATATCAAATTTCTCAGCTGAATTACTGGGAAGTGCATGCTTGCCAAAGTGCAACTTCTTGATAATATATGATATGTAATTTGGTATTTTGTTATTAGAAATTAAAGAAAGATATTTCAGTTTTGCGTTTTGAATGTTAGTTAGTAGTATTATATTCATTGATCATCATTTGGTTCATATAACAAAAAGTTACATATTATCAGATTTTCAAAAATTAAATCCATCAATTATAAGATTACAAGGCGAATTCAAACAACGATATGAAAGTCTGATTGATGACATTGGCGATAGAACAAACACAATGAGTTTCAAAATTAAACTCCAATCCTAAATGGGGCTTTGAAATATATCACAATTACATTCGTAATCATACAGGATTTTAAGAGAATAAAACATAAAACATACGGATAAAAATTGTTTTCGGGCGAACGAAATTCTACTAGAGGATGTTATTATATCCTTTGACTGTTTCCCGAATCTTGCCACTATACATGTTAAAGGATTAGACTATTGTAAACCAATTATGTGAATGTATCAATACGTGTGATATAGTCGATCAGGATTTTGGAATTGTTTTATATCTTTTGATTGCAAAATCCTTGACTTTTTAAATAGATGCAAATCTGCCAGCTTCATATTCCAACCAATCCAGAAGCAGAGGAATTAGTCACTGAATGGTCATCTATGGATGTTAAGCGTATCAGGGATTCTTCGCTATTTTGATTTTCGTTTGAGATAGTGATAGTATTGTCATTATTATTTATGATTCTCTTTATATTAGATACGGAGTCGTCTCCTCCATTTTCAATTTCTAATCCCCTACTATCTGGTTTTGTAACATTAAACATTCCCATCCAGCCTTTCATAGTAAATTCTGTTTTATGAGCATGGAACATAAACATGCCTGG
>JBQCGN010000009.1:0-2917 GCA_051955655.1 Candidatus Nitrosocosmicus sp.
AAATAATTTTGATCATCAATAAATCCTTTTAAGAATTTCTTTGTATATTCATTATTGATGTTGTAGTTGTCCTTGTTTATGTTATTCTCAGTAACCTGTCGTTCTCCCCATGCCATTTCAATTCCAAAAGAAGGGCTTGAACAACGATAGAGTTTTGCTGTTCCTCCATGTACAAAATATGTCCCACTTTCTTTAATTGCTTCTATTGAAATTAATTTTTTAATATAATAATATGCACTTTGTTCGTAAATGTTAAGTTCTTTTGCAATTTGGGCTGTATACTTTGGTTTGTCTGAAATTGATTTTAAGATCTTCCATGCTATTGGATTAGAAAGAATATGAATCTTTTTCTCATTATCTAAAATATTAATTTTTTTCTCAAATATAAGATCTCCCTTTTTATAAATCAGTTTCTTTTCGATTGTCATTTAATGTTTAACTGCTACCTATATTTTTTTTTACTGGTATAAAGCCTTTTATAATTAACTAAGATTTTTTTGAAGTTCTTTTTAATATAAACTAATATTTATTACAATTTATTTTATAATGGTATATCTATTTATTCAATAAAGGTTTTAAATCACAAATGACTTTTAGTAATTGTGTGTTCTATTATTGGATATAACGGACGTTTGATTGAGGCTGCCCCTTTATTAGTTGATAGTTTAAAAAAAATGGAGTATAGGGGATATGATAGTGTCGGAATAGCAACTATGAATAATGGAAAAATATTGATTAGTAAGGGTGTAGGGAAGGTTGCTGAAGTAAATAAAAACCTGAATTTTGCCAATTTACCAGGCCAGATAGGAATTGGGCACACTAGATGGGCAACACACGGTGGTGTTAGTGATAAGAATGCACATCCGCATTTTTCATGCTCTTCTAATATAGCTGTAGTTCATAATGGAATAATTGAAAACTATATTGAATTAAAAGGGATGTTGGTAAAGGATGGTCATATATTTAAGAGTCAAACAGATAGTGAAGTTATACCTCATCTTTTGGAAAAATATTGCAAAGAGTTTGATGATGATTATAACAAAGCTCTTATAGAAACATGCAAAAACTTGAAAGGCTCTTTTGCATTTGTTGCTGTGTTCAAGAATGGCCTTATCTGTGGGGCAAGATTTGACGAACCTTTGATAATAGGTGTTGCACCTTCTGCGCTTTTTCTCTCAAGTGATGTACTTGGGTTTTTAAAACATACAGACAAAGCCATATTTTTAGATAATGGTGATATTGTTACCATGAAAAACGGGAACTATGAAATATTTGACATTAATAATAACAAAGTCTCCCGACCAATTACCCAAGTTGCTTGGGAGCTGGGATCGACTGAAAAGGGCAAATTTGCTCATCATACATTAAAAGAAATTTACGAACAACCTTCGATATTATTTAATTCACTAAATAAAAATAATGATATTAGGCAGTTTTGCAGTTATCTCAAATCTGCTTCCAACGTTTATATAACTGGGAGCGGAACAAGTTATCATTCTGGTTTATTAGCTAAACATCTTTTGGCAAAATTTGCAAAAATTAGGTCTGAGGTTATAATGTCAAGCGAGTTTCACTATTTTTCAGATACTTTGGAACCTGATTCTGCAATTATTGCCATCTCTCAAAGTGGTGAAACCGCCGATGTTCTCCATGCTGTAAAGAAAGCCAAGGAGAATGGATCCAAAATACTTTCAATTATTAATATTCCAACATCAACACTAGCACGGATAAGCGATGCAGTTCTAGCTCTGAATTGTGGGCCGGAAATAGGTGTTGCTGCAACTAAGAGTTTTACCAGTCAGCTTATGATTTTATATAATATTGCAAACTTTCTGTCCGACAATAAACTAGGACTTGATTCTTTAAATCAACAGAAATTAATAGAGTCGGTCAAAGATACCTTGAATTTGGATAATAAAATAAAATCCCTTGTTGCTAGTATTGATAATGAGATCAAAGATATATATATTTTAGGTAGATCAATTCACTATCCGATAGCTTTAGAAGGTTCCCTTAAAATTAAAGAGCTTGCATATATTCATGCAGAAGGGATAGCTGCTGGAGAACTTAAACATGGACCTTTGGCATTAATAGATTCTAAATCTTTGGCTATTGTAATAAATCCTAATGATGAAACATACCAGGATATTGTTTCAAGTGCACATGAAATTAAATCTAGAGGTGCAAAGATAATTGGAATCTCAGACAAAAATAATGATATTTATGATCATTATTTAGAGATCCCTCATTGTATGGATTACTTGTATCCTATAGTAGAAGTTATTCCATTGCAGTTTATGGCATATTATTTATCGCTTAAAATGCAAGTCGACCCCGACTATCCTAGAAATCTTGCTAAATCTGTTACAGTCAAATGATTACATATGCCAATAAATGTCATATGTATTTAAATTCATTCTTTTTTATAATTTTATAATGGAATTAATGACCACAAAAATTGATAATTGTGATTTTCCTTCAAGGTACTTGTATGATGTACAAAACTTTGTTTGGGCTGATTTTGATAATATAGATGCAATGAAAATCGAGTCTGATATTTTAAATTCATCTGTAAAAGTTGGTATAATGCCAATCTTATCATATATATCTGGGAATATTAAAAAAATCAAACTCAAACCTGAGGGTGAGAAAATTATCAAGGGTAAAAGTATTGGAACCATTGAAAGCTTAAGTTATTTTGGAGTTATTAGATCTCCAATCACTGGAAAAATTGTGGAAATAAATAAAGATTTGGCATCTGATCCCAAGAAAATTAATGATTCTCCGTTTGAGTATGGATGGGTTGCAAAAATTAAACCATTGGATTCCAATATGGATTCTTTACAACCAATTAATCAATGCAAATCTGAAATTTCTAGTTTAATAAAAAAATTTAACGTCAAATGTTATAAAAAAT
>JBQCGN010000010.1:0-4359 GCA_051955655.1 Candidatus Nitrosocosmicus sp.
TTACTATAAAAAATACATTTCAAATAGAAAACATACTGGTATTTGAAGATCCAATCAAATGTTTTTTATCATCTTGGTTTTAATAACTCCGAAAATCTTTAATTTCATATAATCAGAAAATATCTTATCCTGGATCTCATAATAATTTTTGTTCTCAGGGCTTTTATCTTCTTGGAGAAATTGAATTATTTTTTCTTGTAATCCGTTTACAAAATCATATACTTCTTTATTATCAACTTTGATGCTTTTTGAATAATCAAAATCAATTGTATCTGCCATGATATCATTTATAAAACCATCAACAGCTTTTTCCTTTAATAAACCAAATTTAAATTTAGAAGATTCGCTCATATCAACATCATATTTTTGTTGAATTTAATAAATATTTGTTATCAATTATTCTAATTAGAAATCCTTGTCTATTGTATATAAAAAATATATTGATTTTTTAAAGGATTAACATGATTAGTTTTTTTTTGAATAGGCCTAAACTTGATATATTGTTATGTCTAATTAATTTGACCATGTCTTTATTATGACAACTCCGAGGATATAAAGAAAAATCAACGGTCCAGCTACGAACCACATTGTTACTCCGCTTCCATCGGGTGTTATAAATGCGCCAAATATAATCAAAATAATAGCAAAATACTTGAAATTATTTTTCCAAAATACTAGTTTTACAATATGTAATCGGGTTAAAACAAACATTAGTAAGGGAAGTTGAAAAGCTAGTCCGAACGTTAGCAAAAAGTTCAATGTAAATGTAATAAATTGAGTAATATCAAAAAATGAGGTAATCCCCATTGACTCACCATATTTGTATAAGAAAATTATTGTATATGGTACAACAATATAATATGAAAAAGAACAACCAATTAAAAAAAGAAACAATGAGGGAAACAAAAGACGTATTATAATTTTTCTTTCATTATGGTAGAGGGATGGAAAGAGAAAGTTTATGGACTCTATTAGTATTAAAGGTATGGATAAAGATAAACTTGTAACTATTGAGACATAGATCTCTGCAAAAAAAGCTTGTCCAGGTGCAAGTTGGATTAGAACAATAGTTTTAGGAAGCAACGTAGACTTCATAAAAGAAATAATTTGAGTGGATATATTTTCAGATGGATTAAGAAATAGTACAGGTATTTTAACAGAATAAAAATCAACAATAGAAATACTCAAGGTCATAGATAAAACAGTAATAATCAATATGGAAAGTATAATTCGAAATAATCTTATTTTTATCTCTTGAATTACTTTTTTAAAGTATTGTCCGTCATATAATTTTCTTGACATTTCAATTATACACCTATATCTGGATATGAATAGAAATCTTGATATTAAAAATTAAAGGACATTGATAATCAATAGAATTCAACACAACTAAATATGATATTTACTTTTATTGAATATGGAAAAAGATTCCATATTCAATAAAAATATGGATGACAGTTATGGTAGGATTGCAAAAAAACTAAGAATTTCGGTCACTGATAGGTGCAATATGCGTTGTGTGTATTGCATGCCCGATAAAAACAATATTTGGATTGAAAAAGACAATATACTGGATTTTGATCAGATTACGCACTTAGTTAATATATTTGCAAGTTTAGGTATCGAAAAAATAAAGATAACAGGAGGAGAACCAACCGTGCGCCCAAAATTAGAAAACCTTGTAAAATCACTTTCACATATAAAAGGAATCAAATCAATCAGCATGACTACAAACGGTCTTTTGTTAGAGGAAAAGATAAAAGATCTTGTGGATTCAGGCTTAAATAGTATAAACATAAGCTTGGATACTTTTGATTCAAAAAAATTTAAATCAATAACAGGAGTTAAAGGAGGCCTTGTTAAAGTTCTGGATTCGATTAAAATGGCCAATTCTTTAGGATTAAAAGTGAAAATAAATACGGTAATAATTAGAGGATGGAATGATGATGAAATAATTCCATTTGTGAATTTTGCAAGAAATACTGGCAATATCGTAAAATTTATAGAATTTATGCCTCTAGATGGAACAGGAATATGGAACCATAATTTAGTGTTTAGCAAAAGAGAAATTATTGAAATAATAGAATCAAAAATAAACAAGCTTTTACCAACATTCAATGACAAGTCAGATCCAGCTAGACTTTATTCTTTTGAGGACAATATAGGTATTGTAGGCTTTATACCATCGATCACTGAGCCTTTTTGTCAATATTGTGATAGAGTAAGAATAACGGCGGAAGGTAAGTTTTATACATGTCTATTTGATAAAAAAGGTTACGATTTAAAAAAATTAATCCAAGAATGCAGATCGGATGAACAGATCAAAAAATACATCTTAGAAACAGTACGCAAGAAACCAGAAGGCATAATTAGCATAATAAAATCAAATTCATTGAAACCTACTCTAAATGTAATGAACAGTATTGGAGGATGATTATTATTTTTCTTTTTTAATTTATAGAATTTTTTGACATTTACTTTTTTAATTACTATTATAAAATCCACTTAGGATTAACTAAAATTGGTGCTAGACCTGTATGTCAATTGTATCATATCCTGAGGCACCATTTGGAAAAGGATCAGCAAAATTAGAAGTTTGGACGTTACCTGTTTTATCTGTCGCTCTTACAACGATTTTATAATCCCCACTATCTTTAGGTGTGAACATGCTTGTCCAAAGTACCCATGTATATTTAGACAAAGGATCTTTGACTATAGCAGTCTTCCAAGTATTTCCTCCATCTGTACTTACTTCAACTTTAGATATTCCTTTGTCTCCTGCAAAAGCAATGCCTGCAATTTGGGTTGGCTTTCCTATTGCAAAATCATTTTTGACAAGATTTGGAAATCTATTTGTAATTTCTTGATTTCCTGACGTAACTATTGTAGAGTAAATATTATTATTGCCATTATTCGTCCATCCTTTTCTCTGCCAGAATCCCTCATAAGTAGCATCAACCAATTCTATTTCTGTTATCCACTTTGGATTCATCATACCATAAAATCCCGGAACTATCGCTCTAAGTGGGTATCCATGTTCATTTGGTAAAGCAATATTGTTCATTTCATAAGACAAAATTGTACCTTCCATTAGGCCACTTTCTATTGGTATTCCTACATCGTACCCGTCATAGCACCTAAATACAATATACTTTACCCCCGGCTTGATTTGAGCTTTGAGAAGAATATCTTTCAAACGAACTCCTTTCCACAGGGCTGTGCTTACCAAATCTCCACCTATTTTATTACTAACACATGACAAAGTTGCATATTGTTCAATGGCTGCCATAGACTTGATATCACCATATGTTAAAACCAAAGGGTTATTTACAAGACCTTTGATTGATAGGCTCCACCCAGAAATGTCAATTACAGGCACTATGGCATTTTTATCTATTCTGTAAAAAAGATATGTTGGCGTTACTTCAGAATCGATCAATGGAGTTAGAATTGCATTCTCAAATCCTTTAGGTCTTGATTTTACATCACGTTGTAAATTTTGAGATACAAAAGACGGAGAACCAGAGAGCAGTTGCTGGGATTGTTCGGAATGAGAAAACAAACGGTTTAACCCAAAATACATTATCGGCAATGCAATTGCAGATACAACCAGTGCGCGAAGCAATGATCTTTTTTTATAATCGATTTCTTCGTCTTCATTTACTACAGATGGTGGTTTTGAAGTCAAGTCAAATTGTGATTCCTTTAATTTATCGTTATTCAGCCAATCTTGTTTTTGCCCCACACCAAATTGAGAAGACTTTTTATCTCTTATTCTTTCAAAGCAAAAAGAATAAAGGAATCCATATAACAAATGGGAAATTATAAGCAAAGACAGCGGTAATACAGGAATTAACAACTTTTGACCAGGAACAGAATTTAATATAATAAAAGATAAAGACAGAACTAATAATATGATATAAGAAATAAATGAAGAAAAAATCGCCCGTTTAATAAATCGCTTTAAATTTATTTTATTAAATATTGAACCAATAAGAACTCCTATAAAACCATAAAGCAATATATTAACAAATACAGCACCAAAAAAAGATGAATACTTAGCAAAAGGTCCCAAAGTTTCAACCGCCCTAGATTCTATCTGACCGGATGATAATGAAACCAAGGTCTGAGAAGCTATTTCAGGAACAAATAATCCATTGAAATAAATTTTAAAAATTAATGATAGTGCAATGGTAGCAATACCTGCAGCAAATCCACAGATAAAAAAAACAGTATTGCGCCAGTTTAATAGTCTTCCGACCATTTGTATAATGATCAATTCGAATGATTTAAGGTTTCTAATATGCATTGAAAAAAAGAATTTTGGTTTTAAAAATATATCAGATCTTTATAAAAAAC
>JBQCGN010000011.1:0-8209 GCA_051955655.1 Candidatus Nitrosocosmicus sp.
TACCTGTAGAGATCTATACGGAAAAAAAATATAAAATTAGAATGAGAAACATGGATAGAAACGAATTCTTAAAACTTTGCGAGCAAACACTTGATGAAACAGAGAAAGAGTTTGTTGGAATTTTAAAGAGTTTGGGGATAAGTGCAAATTTTAAAGAAACTTTTCACACCGATTCGATAGAATACAGAACATTAACACAATCAACATTTATTGAAATGTGGAAAAAAGGTTTGATATACTTAGGTGATAGACCTAATAACTATTGTACTGACTGTGGTACAACTATTGCTGATTCAGAAATTGTATATACAAATATGGAAACAAAGCTGATATATATCAAATTTTTTTTAAATGATAAAGATTTTATAACAATATCAACGACTAGGCCTGAACTGCTTTTTGCCTGTCAGGCTGTAATTGTTAATCCAGAAGATGAAAGATACAAGAAAATCGGAGCGAAAAGTATAATGATACCAATTTTCAAAAGAGAAGTGAAAATAATAGAACATCCATCGGCTGATCCTAGTTTTGGAACTGGAGCAGTAATGGTATGTAGTTTTGGTGATCTAAACGATGTACAACTATTTAGAGAACTGAAATTGCAGGAAATAAAATCTATCAATTCCATCGGCAAAACAACTGAGAACGCGAAACAATTTTCAAATCTGTACCCTAAAGAAGCTAGAAATAAGATCATAGAAGAATTAAACAACCAAGGGCTAATAAGCAAAATTGAAATAATCTCGCATAGAACACCGATTTGTGAAAGAAGCAAAACTCCTATAGAAATAATTTCTTTAGAAGATTATTATTTAAAGCAAGTGGAGTTCAAACCCAAATTGTTAGAATATTCTAAAAAAATAAAATTCTATCCAGAAATGCATAGACAAATTCTTTTGAATTGGGTAAATTCAATTACAATTGATTGGCCAATCTCAAGGAGAAGATTTTATGGAACTGAAATTCCAATATGGTATTGTAAAAGATGTAGATATCCTCATGTACCCCAGCCAGGCAAATATTATAGACCATGGAAGGAAAAGCCACCATTTCAGAGATGTCAAAATTGCAATAATGAGGAATTTATAGGTGAAGAAAGAATTTTTGATACTTGGATGGATTCAAGTATAACTCCCCTTCATATTACCAAATTCAATAAAAATGAGAAATTACATGATAAAACATATCCTACAACCATAAGGCCACAAGGAAAAGACATCATAAGGACATGGCTTTATTATAGTATGCTCAGGTGTATATATCTTACAGGTCAGGTACCGTGGAATAATGCATGGATTATGGGATACGGTGTAGATGATAAAGGTGAAAAAATGAGTAAAAGTAAAGGAAATGTAATTGATCCTATACCAATAATTAAAAGATATGGAGCCGATACTTTTAGATTATGGTCTGCAAGTGAAGCAAATTTAGGTTATGATTTTAGATGCTCCGAGCAGAAAATAATCAATTCGCAAAAATTTTTATCCAAACTATGGAATATCGGGAGATTTATATCTAATTTTGAAGTTATAGATGAAGAAAACAAACCAAAAATACTTAATCCAACAGATAGATGGATACTAGCAGAACTTGACAGCATGGCAAGAAAGAGTATTGATGGCTACAATGAACTAAACTTTTTTATTCCATCAAATACTATAAGAGAATTTGCTTGGAACGTTTTTGCGGCACATTATATAGAACTAGTAAAATCAAGGACTTATAATAAAACTGATAATGATGAAAGAAAGTCTGCATTATATACAATTCATAAATGTTTCAAGACAATATTATTATTATTAGAACCTATTTGTCCATTTATTACATATGAATTATGGACAAAAATTTATTTAGACAAAAAAATAATAAATCAAAAAAGATTTCCCAAAACAGACAATGAATTTTACGAAATGACATCTTTGACTCAAAAATTAGTAAAATTTAATTCAGAGATATGGAATAAGAAAAAAGAAACAGTCTCAAGCATTACCAATAAACCCCTATCATTGAAAGATCCGATAAAAATTACAATTCCTAATGAATTAGAACTCTTTAGTAATGATCTAGTTGCAATGCATAATATAATTTGATTTTTTTTAATAATAAATCATCTTAAAATTTATTTTGTAACTGTATTAGCATTAACTATATCCAATATATCTTCAGCGACATCCATAACAGCATGTGAGTCTATACTGGGTTCAAGTGTTACCAATAGCATCTTCTTATCCAAATAAAAAGTTAATAGAGACAATTTTTCACGCTCCACATATACAAAACGTGCTTGACCCATAGTATTATCAAATCGTTCACGCATAGATTTTCTTAAAGCCGTATGAGTCAGATATAGTTCTTCACTAGGTTGATCTACTATAGAATCAATTCCATGACGCATACCTCCAGCAATCAGAGAACCAGTCTCATCGAGCAATCCAGCATAACGAATATCACTATTTAAGTCAAAAATAGCATCGAGTATTTTCTGATAATCCATGGTTAAATTAATTATACACCATTTATTGAATGTTATTAAGATGCAACATCCATTTCCTTTCAGTATAATCCAAAGAACATTTTTATTCTAAAATACATAAACAAGATATATTTAGTTGCAATAAAAATTTTATTATTAGTATATTTTCTCAACCGTATTATCCTATAACGAAGAAAAGACATTATATTATAAATTAATTTTTTCATTAATTAAGATAGCTGTAAAAAGATTATAGTAAACTATCAACCTTTTTTAATCATTACCGAGTCCCAAATCTTTAGTAATTACAATCAAAAATTTATGTCTTCTGATAACATCAAAATCAATTCAAAGCACAAATAGTGAATATAAATATAGAAGGCTATAATACAGCAATACAATAAAAATCGATATTATAATATAGCATAATAAAATTAAATGCTTTTTTAAATAAAGAATAAGATATTGTTTTCTTATATCACATAGGATGTATTAATTTGATTTATAATACAATAATCAAGAACTATTCAATAGACATAGAAATTGAGCATACAATTATTGGTCATACGATATACTATATTTAAAATTTTTTAACACAATATAATCCAAGCAACCATCTTTCCTTGTATTATAAAGAGTTATATCTGATTCATTAGGAATTATTAAACCTATCTGAAAAAGTCATCAACAATAACATGCTAAAGGAAAGAATTGGTGGATTTTGTCTATCTATTTTGCATTGTAATATCCACACATATACTTAATTTTTTTTTGAAATTTAAAATTTAAACTATACCGAATAAAGATCAAGACTATCTTGTGTCTTGATATATTCGTAAATGTTTTTTGTCAAATCATCAATTTTAAATTCTTTATTAACAAACACCAATAAAATATGGTCCTTTATGGGAAAAAGCAATATTTTTAATTTTTCATAAATATAACAAATAGAATTCAAGTTACCAAACGTGTTGGACAGCATTTTTCTCAAATCAGCCACATAAACGGACTGAGAATACACCATTTCTAGATTCCTGCCTTTTAAATATCCATCCATAGGAACCCGTTCATAGCTCGAACTTAAGTGTCCAGATTTCTCTAATACACCAGCAAATAAAATATTTTCATTTAAATCAAGAATATTTTTTGAAAATTGTCCAGCATTCATATTTATCTTCATAGATAATTAGTGTATAGTCTTTATTAATTTTCCATAAATCATTACAGAATTAACCGAACGAAATAATCATATTAGTCTTTTATAAATTAAATTTATGGCTAACGATGCATCACCATCCTCTGCTTCTACGGATACTATTCCATATCCAACATTAACAATATTATATTTACCTGCAGAAGCAGAAGTTGCTATAGAAGAAATAAGCCAAAGATACAATAATATGACGGTAGAAGACTGCAAGGGCTTCTTTCACAATGGAAAAGAAAAAGATTATAAAAAAATCACAATTTGGAGCCAAGGTATTGATAGCCTATGGTTTAATGCAATAATTGCAAGAATAAAAGAGATTTCTAATTTAGAATCTATCCCAATAGTTTCAGGCGGAATAATGTACTCGATATAATATCCCAATTACATAGACAATTTATGTATGCCTATAAAAATAGTTGTTGTTGTAGGAACTTCAAGTGGAGTATTCATTGTATTGTAGAGATAAATGTTAGTTAAAGTATGAGAATATAATGCATTAGAAAAATCATCAGGAAATACAGATTTATACATACACATGCTTCCTGCTTTTGATAAATTGGGAATAAGAAGAAGCTTGAGAGGAAAAATATTGTTATCAGATGATGAACCAACTATTTGTAGTATAGGCTTGCTATTATTATCACACGGAAGCTTGGTTAAAATAGTGCCGTTGGAAATTTTTGATGGCATGGAACTATAAAGAGGAATATAATCTTTTGATTGAATGGACATAGGGTAAGGAAGAACCAACAAAGGTTGTATATTTATATCATTACTATGTATATTATCATTACCAGAAGATGGAAAAGTCAATAATTTGATATGATTTATAGGAGAGGTAACATTATTAGTTACAAAAAGTGATCCATTTTTTGTAGAATTATCAATCAGTCCTTTCATAGTATTATTAGATGCATTATTTGCAGATGAAAAATTACCCATTCCACTTATAACCGAGTCAAGTAATGATGAACCCTTCATTGAGTCAATTAACGAAATAGCCTGATCACTAGACAATTTTGCTTTATTAAAACTAGTACTAGAATTACCGATCTGACCAAAAGAGCGCTCCACAATATTGGAAATTAATAAAAGATATAACAACATTAAAAAAAATAAACAACACTTTAAAGATATAAAAGATAACAATAAATCTTTTAAAGGAAAAAAATTATTTAATTCTTTCCTTTGACAATTTACTAAATAAAATATCTTTTATGCCCTCAATATCTTTAATAGGAGGAGAGCAAGTAAAGTCCTTACACATCAATACAAATTCGTCATCATTTCTACCCAGTAAAGATTTATTTTGGAATAATGCATACTCTTCCAGACTTTTTAAATTACACTCATTATCTATAATTGAGAAGATGCCATTAGGAATAAATGCAGTATTTATGAAATCTAGTAATGGCGTTTCTTTAATATATGTATTCTTTGAAAATACAGTAATCTCCACAGGTTTTTTTATGTATAGGTATGCAGAGGAAAGCAAGCAACCGAAACCAAAAGGATTTTCTACAGCAGACGATAAAGAAGATTTCATCATCCTTTCAGCAAAATCTATATAGTCTCTATTTCCGGTTACATGATAAAGTCTTATGAAGTTCGAGATAGATATAGAATTACCACTAGGAATAGCTAAGTCATAAAGAATTTTATTTCTTATTGGTAGAGATTCATGAAAAGAAGAGGTATAATAAAAGTTGTTTTCATTAGAATCCCAGAAATTTTTTATTAGATGATCAGTATAATTTATAATCATATTTAGATATTCTATATTTGGATTTATTTCCAATAAATCCAATAAAGCATTAACATAGAATGAATAATCGTCTAAATAAGCAGGAATTTTGGATACATCATTTTTATAAATACGATAAAGAGAATCGTTTGTTAATTTCATTTTGTTTTCTATAAAATTGATTGCATCCTTGGCGGTTTTCAAATAAGTTTTGTTACCAGTTATCCTATAACCTTTTATAAAAGAAGATATTGCTAGAGCATTCCATGAAAGAATAGTTTTATCATCCTTTTGAGGTTTTATTCTTTTTTCCCGAAAATTAAAAAGTTTTAGAGAACTTTCGTCAATAATACTTTTTATTTCATCAATATCAAGACCATATTTTTTTGAGAGGAATTGATAAGAATATTTTATATTTAATATATTTTTACCTTCGAAATTTCCCCCTTCAGATATATTGTAATATTCGCAGAAAATATTCAAATGTAAAGGATTTTCTATCAGTGATGAAACTTCTTTCTTTGTCCATAGATAATATTTCCCCTCCTCGCCCTCAGAATCAGCATCTTGAGCTGAAAAGAAGCCACCATCTTGATTTAAAAGTTCCCTTAAAATATAGCCTAGTGTTTTTTCAACAGCTATTTTAAATTTCACATCTTTAGTAATCTGATATACTTCAGAAAATAATATAACCAATAATGAATTATCGTAAAGCATTTTTTCAAAGTGTGGAACAAGCCATTTTTGATCGGTAGAATACCTACAGAAACCACCACCCAAGTGATCATGTATACCACCATATAGAATTTTCTCGCTTGTTAATATCACAAAATCTCTGAATTTTTCAATATTAGAGATATCATAATATCGTAATAAAAACAACAAATTAGAAACATTAGGAAATTTTGGAGCCGTTCCAAATCCACCATATGAATAATCAGCTATATTTAAAAGATTTAATGCGGATTCATCAAGAACGGATTTGTCAATTTCCAAATCTTTATTGATTGAATGATTCTTTGAAGAATCCTTCAGGGCATTCATGAAATCTGATGTTGTACTATTTATTTCATTTTTTCTAAAGTGATAAGCATTATCAAGTTGGGACAAAATTTCACCAAAACCTGGCATTCCATATCGACTATTTTTTGGAAAATAGGTTCCTACATAGAATGGTTTTAGATCAGGAGTCAAGAAAACAGATAATGGCCAACCTCCATTACCATTTACTATTTGACATGCTTGTTGATATACATCATCTATATCAGGTCGTTCTTCTCTATCTACTTTTATATTGACAAACTTTTCATTCATTATCTTTGCAATATCGTTATCCTCAAAAGATTCATGAGCCATAACGTGACACCAATGACATGCACTATACCCTATACTAAGAAAAATTGGCTTATCTTCTTTTTTTGCTAAATTTAAAGTATCCTCGTTCCAAGGATACCAATTTACAGGGTTATAAGCATGTTGTAAAAGATAGGGACTAGTTTCATTTATCAAAGAATTAGGTTTCTTTCCTTCCATAGAATTATGCATAATTACAAAATAAACTTGATTGTATTTATTATATTACTGAATTATTATTATTTTGGAGTGCTATTTGTATTGTTTTTTGAATCAAGTCCACGTAGTGATGGAGGGGTTTGTAATATTTTTGGATCAGTAATTATAGGTTTTTCTGGTAATCCATAGTCTGCCCTTAATTGAGATTGTTGTTTATTTAAAATATCTGATGAGAATGAAGGACCGATATAACCAAAAGATGCCCATAGTAGATAAATTACTGCCAAGGATACACCAATAACAATAAAATAGAAACCAAGTGGACCTATTTTCTTAAATATATGTATATTTTTTGGTTTGTCATCCCCTTGTGACATAATTACAAAAAAAAGTAAAGATATTAAAAAGGTTCCTACCTGATCTATTAGATTTTAATAAATGCAGGCAATAACTCTTTTATGACACCTGAAGAGAGAATATCTATGTTGAACCTAAATATCCCCAAAGGAAGATCATCTTCACTGGGATCTTATATACCTATTACCAGTGTAGAAAATTTAATTTTCATTTCTGGTCAAATACCAATAGACATAGAATCACCCAGTAATGATCTAAAATATAAAGGAAAAGTAGGCAGAGACATTTCAATTGAACAAGCACAAGAGGCAGGAAAAATATGTTGTCTAAATGCATTATTCTATCTTAAAAATGTGATTGAAGATTTAGATAAAATAAAAAAGATAATCAAAATTACAGGATACGTAAATTGTGATGAGAATTTTACAGAACATCCAAAAGTAATTAACGGGGCTTCAGATTTTCTAATAGAGGTCTTTGGCGAAAAAGGCAAACATACAAGAGTAGCAATAGGAGTAAATAGTTTGCCTTTAGGCTCTCCAATAGAAATAGATTTTATAATTCAAATATAAAAATTTATTTTTTGAAATCTTTTATCCAAAGATCCAATAATCTAAAGTAAGAAATAGTGGCTTCTTTTACAGTCTGCATATAAGCCTTTTTCATTTCATCCCATATCAAAGCATAGTCAACAGGATATGAAATATCTATTCCCGTATTAGAGGTATCAGCATTGTTAGTGGTATTTCCTTTTTGTATAAATCCAACATCATTTGTTTTTGGAATGGCCTTTTCATCTGCTAATTGTTTGGCCTTTTCATCTGCTAATTGTTTGGCCTTTTCATCTGCTAATTGTTTGGCCTTTTCATCTGCTAATTGATTGGCATTTTAATCTGCTAATTTTTTTTCCTTT
>JBQCGN010000012.1:0-3908 GCA_051955655.1 Candidatus Nitrosocosmicus sp.
ATGAAATAGATTTTAAGGTTCAGTATATGAAAACGTGCGATTCGTTTGCGAGGTCATACGTACCCTATTTAGATATGGTTGAATCATGCCATATTATAAGACAACTTCTTGATAAAATGCCTGAATCCGGTGATGTAAGGGTGAAATTACAAGGAAATATGAAGGGACCACCTGGTGAATCCTTTAAACGAGTGGAATCAGGAAGGGGCGCTTTAAGTTATCATATAGTAAGTGATGGGGCTTCAAGGCCTTATAGGGTAAAAATTTCTACCCCCTCATTTAGAAATTTAATTGCTCTTCAATATCTATTAACAGGCTCAAAGCTCGGGGATATGCCATCAATATATTGGTCTTTAAATTATTGGCCGATAGAGGCAGATAGATAATGGGTTCAATTACACCTGACTTTAGATTTGGAAACTTTGTTGGAAGTATTATTCAAGTTGTATTGGTTATTTTAGCTATTGTTACTGTATTAATTCTTCCAATAATTTTTTTCACGTTGTTTTTTGTTCCATTGCCAGTTGTTAATGGACAGGTGCTAACACCTTATCTGTTTTTTTCAATGGTTGTTGATCCTTCGCGAACACTTCCGATTGTAAAATTTTTAATTCACACAGCGCTTTTTAAAACAATTCTTTTTCCTGGTTTTGCATTTGCTTCTTTAATTGCTGCAGCTACTATTTTTATTGAACGCAAGCTTTTGGCTAAAATGCAGCTTAGAGTTGGCCCACTATACGCTGGAAAGGTAGAAGGTATTTTCCAGTTACTTGCCGATGGTTTAAAGTTAATTTCCAAGGAAATAATAGTTCCATCTGGATCTGATAAACCAATATTTTGGCTTGCGCCAATGATGTTTGTAGCGACGTCGGCAGCAGTTGTGTCTTTAATTCCCGTAGCAGCAGGATGGGTTGTTGCAGATGTAAATGTGGGGTTAATAGCTGCCTTTGGAATCCTAGGTTTCTTTCCCCTTATCGCTTTATTATTTTCTTGGGCTAGCAATAGCAAATATCCCTTCATTGGAGGATTGCGTGCCCTTCATCAAATGATTGCATTTGAAATTCCATTCTTTTTATCCGCTCTGCCTGTAGTAATTTTATCGGGATCTTTAAATTTATCTGATATAGCAAGATCTCAAAATTACTTTTGGAATATTCTCGTAATGCCAATCAACGCCTTTGTTTTTTACATATCTTCACTTGCAGAATTAGAACGAATTCCATTTGATCTTCCTGAAGCAGAAAGCGAAATTGTTGCAGGTTGGCTGACAGAAACCTCTGGGATGATATTTGGGCTAATTCAGCTGGGCAGTTATCTTAAGCTATACGCATTGAGTGCACTATTTGTCGTATTGTTTCTTGGGGGATGGTATGGCCCGCAAATATTTCCTCATGAGTTAATTCCGGGCGCATCATCATCAAATATAAACATCTTAAAGATAATTTCTTTATCTGGATTTTACAATGCTGTTACGGTAAACAGTATTTTCTGGTTTTTGGTTAAAACTTTTGGTATTATTTTATTGATGCTGATTACAAGAGGTATTAATCCGAGAATTAGAATCGATATATTGTTACATACCGGTTGGTATAAATTAATTGTTTTAACATTCATAAATCTCTTTGTTGTTTTAACATTAATTTATGGTGGAATCTTGGGTCCGGGAGGAATGATATTTCCAAAATGAATACTGCAAGTGGATTTATCAAAGCATTGGAATCGGGTACTAAACATATTTTTATAAAAAGATTTACACTACGGTATCCAGAACAAAAGTTAAAATTCGATGGTGATGGTTATCAGTTTGATCCAAAAAAAGGGGTAGGAATAGCTGGACTGCGAGGTCGTCATATACTATTCCATGATAAATGTACTGGCTGTCAGCTGTGTGCTATTGCTTGTGAAGGTATTGCAGAGGCTATTGGTATGGTAAAAGTAGATGAACACTGGAAGCAAAATAAAAAGTCTATTATGCCTCAAATAGATTATGGAAAATGTGTTTTTTGTGGGTTATGTGTTGATGCCTGCCCTTTTTACGCTTTATACATGACAAATGATTATGAACTGTCGTCTTTTACCAAATCTAGTTTAATTTATACCCCTTCTCAATTGGCAGTTAAGCCGCGATATGATGGTGACGTTGAAATAAAGATCGATTCAATGGGTGCAGACCATGGTTGATGCTGTTTTTGTATCTTTATCTATTTTGACTGTCGGATCTGCTATTATGACTTTGGAAAGCAGAGAGATACTATATGGTGGTATTGCTTTAGCAATTTCAATGCTGGGTATAGCAGGATACTTTATTATTTTAGATGCACCATTTGTTGCAATGTTTCAGATAGCAGTATATGTTGGCGCTGTTGCAGTTCTGATCATATTTACAGTAATGTTGGTAAGATCCCCTAATACCGTAACTAAAAGCGAATCAAAAAAGAAGAAAATTGCTGGCATTATTATAGGTTTGATTTTTGTTGCTTTTATTGTACCTTTGATTGGAGATACTGTTAGTAAGCAATTTAGTTTTACCCGTAATATATCGGCAATTGATGTTAAAGAAATAGGGAAAAAACTATTAACTTATTATTCGCCGGTATTAATTGTGCTGGCCCTTACATTAGCAGGATCTATAATTGGTGCTTTGGCCCTTGCAAGAAGGGAGGATATCGAAGAGAAAAATGAA
Source organism: Candidatus Nitrosocosmicus sp. (assembly GCA_051955655.1). Classification (GTDB taxonomy): domain Archaea; phylum Thermoproteota; class Nitrososphaeria; order Nitrososphaerales; family Nitrososphaeraceae; genus Nitrosocosmicus. The sequence continues at coordinate 2,684 of JBQCGN010000012.1, forward strand.
TCAACCCAGTGATTTTTTAATTATATCCATCATTCTAATTTCAATAGGAATTTATGGACTTGTTGTTAAAAGAAATGCTCTTCGTTTAATTTTTTCGATAGAACTAATTGCTAATGGAGTAAACCTTACACTGGCCACTTTTTCCAGAATGGTGTCAAATCCTCAAGGTCAAATATTTGTGTTATTTTCTATTGCTATTTCTGCAGCAGAAGTTGCTGTAGGTCTTGGTATAATTATAATAGCTTATAGATTTTATAAAGACATTGATATTACTGATTATAAAAATTTAAAAAACTAATTTTTTTTGTTTTTAGATAATTTATAAACGTATAATATATAAAAGGAGAGAATGTCGTTTTGGTAGAGGTATTCGGAGTACGAGAATGTAGATGGCAGATTCATCTTCATATTATCTAATTGTGGCAACATTTTTGCCGCTGATTTTATCTCCTGCGGTATATTATTTAGGTAAAAGAATTGGGGTTAATAGCGTAACTTGGTTTTCTTTAGGTATTTTAGCATTGTCAACCATTTTTGTAATAATCCCGTCGCTAAGTGTATTGCCGGGAGGCAAGTATCAGGAAATTTATTCATGGAGTCAATTAGGTCATTTTGGACTTAAGCTTGATGGTTTGAGTATTCCTTTTGCAATAACCATATATTTGATTTGTACTGTAAGTGTACTTTATTCAAAGCCGTATATGGTGCGAAAGATATTAAAAGAGTATGATAAAAGTAAAGATAATTCCAATAACAATACTGATAACATTGGAGGCAGTTATGTAGGATCTCCTTCTTATAATGACGATAATTTATCTACATTAGTTTTAACAAATAACCAAAGATCGCATCTGAATAGTCAAATGGGGCTATATTTTGCTCTTTATTTGGCTTTTTCTATGGGAATGGTTGGCGCAGTTCTTGCAACAAGTCTGATTGAATTTTATGCTTTTTTTGAATTAATGTTGGTTCCGCCTTTTTTCTTGATTGCATTTTTTGGCTACGGTAATAGAAAAAAGGTTTCCTTTGTATTTTTTTTCTGGTCTGCAATCGGTGCACTTGTTTTACTGTTGGGTTTATTAGCTATTGGTTTCTTTACTGGCGGTTTTGATTATGATGTTATAAAATCAAATGTTGATAAAATACCTATTAACTGGATTAATTTGATAATTTTTTCAATTTTAATTGGTTTTGGAATAAAGTTAGGTCTATTATTTTTGCATGT
>JBQCGN010000013.1:0-4498 GCA_051955655.1 Candidatus Nitrosocosmicus sp.
ATGATACTACAAGATATTGTAAACTATTATATGATAGCTATGTCTCTATAATAAAATACTTTAAGTAATTTGAATTTATTGTTTGTTTAATTTTTCTCCCATAACAATAATAATAATTAGAATCCTAATTTAAGAATGTTTAATAATACAAATACAAAATGTTAAAAAGATCATAAAGAAGGTAACTTCTTTCTTTTATTTAAAAGAATTATTATTTATTTAGTTCCAACAATCATGGAAATTGGAAAATAAAAAAATATTTTATTGTCTTTTAAATAACTTTTCATTCCCAAATTATTTTTTGTCAAATCCTCTTTGAACATTTGCTTTATTTTGTCAATATCCTGTGAATTAGGAAGAGAAGATTGTAATATTTGCTCAAGTTCCATTTCCAAATCATGATATTCCGATCTTAAATTGACCAATCCTGCTTTTTCCATCATATTTTTTAATTCGTAAAGTGTTAATGCTCTAACATGCGATGAGTCTCTTAATTTTTCTACAAGATTATATGCATCAACTTTATTTTCGTCAGGCGTAACATCTATAATAAGTATCTTTCCACCTGGCATGCAAACTCGTTTCATTTCATTTAACACTTTTTTTGGATCAAGCATATGGTGAAAACTATATCTTGTTACAACTATTGAAAAGGAGTTATCTTCAAATGGCAAACAAGAAACATCACCAATGTCCCATTTTACGTTTTTTAACTGTTTTTCTTGCTGTAACACTTTGGCCTGTTCGATCATAGCAGGAGTCAAGTCTATGCCAGTGACCTGAGAAACTGTTTTTGCAAATTCACATGATACAATACCAGAGCCGCATGCAACATCCAATACAGTATCTGTCTCTTTAGGTTGACTTAATTTTATTGCAAGCTCCAATCCATATTGATTAGAATGTTGAGATAATTGAGCGAAAGGAACCGCTTGTTTTGTAAACTGTGATATAACAATGTCATTATGAGATTTATTTTGATTTACAGGTTCATCCATAAAAGTTATATCAACTTTATTGGATTATAATGTTTATATAATTTTTAATCATTGAATGCATATTTGAATATCTGGTTCAAATAATATACTACTAATAATATAGTGTTACCTATACAATTTAATGGATTATTATCTTCTTCCTTTAGAAAAAGTAGAGGTAGATCAATTTGAACAAGCATTGAGGAAAATTAATTATGATGTTGATGATAGATCTTTTGTTTGGACAGAAGAATTAATTGACAAAATTATAAGCACCATGACAAAAGAAAATGCATATAAAATAATTATGCAATTTTTGCCAGAGCCTGTTGCAGATAAATTTACAGAATTATTTGAAAACAAGTAGATTTGATTATATCAATGAAGTCAAATATAAAAACTAAATTTGCTTTATTAAAGATGTGTATATAAATATAAAAATTGCATCCATGTCCGGAATTCTAATACTATTGGCTATGTCTATTATAATATTCTCGAATTTTCAAAATGCATTGGCATTTTCATTTCTTGGACCTTTAGATAAATTATTTGGAGGGTTATTTCAAAAGCCTTCAAATAACAATAATGATAATAATAAAACAAAACTACTTCAAAGTCCAACCATTCAAAATTTAGATAATAATTCAAATACACTTACTGCTAATAATATTTCGCCACTACCATCGCCAATTTATTTGTCATCCCTGACTAATCTAACGGTACCTCCTATATGTCACATAGTGGAGCAAAGTCTTCCTGATCCAAAATGCACTCCTGGTTCGATAAATCCGTCGGTAAATCAAAATAATGTTAAAAATACTATATGCCTTCCAGGATTTAGTAAGTCAATAAGGCCCCCAGTAAGTTATACTACCCCATTAAAAGTAAATCTTATGCATTCATATGGTTTTGCCGATTCCCGAGTAAATTATGAACTTGATCATCTTGTACCACTTGAAATTGGTGGAAATCCCAAAAGTGTAACAAATCTTTGGCCAGAGCCAGGATATGGCCAATATAATTTTCACATAAAGGATAGATTTGAAAATTATCTTCACAAACTAGTCTGCTCTGGCTCTATGACCTTATTAGAGGCACAAAAAGAGATAGCAACAGACTGGATAGATAATTGGAAAAAATCTGGACAGCCATAAGCAAACACTATCCGTTTATCTACAACTTTATTTTATGAAATAAAAAACTCATTAGATCTGTCCCTATCTGATTCAGACTCAATTGTCTTCATTAAATGTTTACTAAATTTGTGGTTGTAATGCATTTTTAAATAATAATTTATTATATTCAAATTAAATAAAAATTTTGTATCATCAAAAGAATAGATATTTACAAAACCCTGTTATTTAGGTACATAGATATTGTCTATTAATTTTTCATAATGTTCACGCGAACTTCCGATTTTATCCAATTTTTCTTGCTCTACTTTAATTAAGTTACTGTTTACTTGAGATTCTTGATCTTTGAGTATTATATCAGCCATAGCAAAAAGTCTTTGATTTTCCTTCGATAGATGAAGAGAGACATGCTGAACATAGTTGTCGATATCTTTTACTAGATCTTTATAATCTCCATTAGAGATATATTTTTTGGTAGATGTGATAATGGATTCTGCAAGAGTTTTGGTTATTTGATGCTCGTATAACATTCTTGCTATGGGGCCACCTTCTCTTGGCATACCTTTATTTTCTAAGGTGGGAAATAGAGATTCTTCCTCTTTTCCATGATGACAAGTGTTTGTAAAATTAATAGAAAAATCGATTGCTTGATTTAAAATGGACTCAGGTATTTGTTTTCCACTATTTAATAAAGATGAAATTGTTTGTAAAGCAAATATCATTTTTTCTATTAAGGCATGATCATTTCTTAATGATTCTGTAGGCGTCATATATTAAAATTAAGGTTAACTTAATTTTAATGATTTAATTTTGTTTACTACTTGTTAGGTATTTGGATAAAAAAAGAAAATAAATGATACATTAATAATAACAACTTGATTCTGCTTTAATTTTGACCTTTTAGTTAATTGTAATATTTTAAAAAAATTAAAATCAATGTTGATTCAGGTATTTTCTAACAATTTATATTGTTATTACATGCCCATAAAATATTAAAATTGAACACGATTTTGAAATTATTTTGATTTAAGATTAGAAAAGTGGATACCTGTTTTATCTTTTTAACTTGTTTTTTAAATCTGGACATTGATTTATTATATTTTCAAAGTAATGCAACTTTTTTTGTTCAGATATAGAAAGCGTCGTTTGATTAAATGATTTGGAAAAAACATCCTTTCTTCCTAATATTTGATAAAAGTTATTTGGTATATCATTAGATTTTTTTATACATTGTTTATCATAAGCGCCTTTAGAAAAGGATAAAGTTATTAGTATAGTAACAATCACTATTGTAATGGATATCAAAGTGTTAACCTTTTTACCCTTTTCCATTATCAGAATATTCAATTTGTTTTATTAAAGTATTTTTGTTTTGTTATTGATGCAGTAATTTATCATGTTCATGTTCTTATGGAATATGTATAATAATTAAGTTTGTAATCAATGGGATTTGTTTAGGGTAAGTAATCAATCCAATTGCATTTTTAAATTAGATATATTTGCATAATTAAAAACAATTCCAATATCTTTATGCATTTATAACTATTTCTAGTTCCGGTAATCTTTATTGATTGATGTAGATCTCATATTAATTTATTATCAAAAATTATAGACCAAACTGACTACTGGGAGATTTTCCTATGTAATGAGATATTATTGGCTGTGGACAATCCTTTATAAGGTTTCGAATGCCATCCTCCATAACTTTAACATTCTTGGTAACATATTTGTGCTGTCGCATGTGATCAGTCCAAGTATCAGCAATTCTGATCTCTATGTAGTGGCCGTTATCTGTAGGATCTTGGAACAACTCCCAGTATGCCATTCCCTCACTTTTAAGAATGCGGCCCAATTCACGTACTCTTTGCTCAAACTCGATAGATAATTCTGGGTCAATCTTTTTATATTCAATTGTTATTAACGCTTGATTTTCATTTTGTGAAGGATTAACTGAAGACTGTGGCGGAAGTGACCAATGATCGCTTGCTGGTGTAAAATCAAGGTCATCTAATAAACTACTATTATACCATTTTCTGGCAAAAATGGTTGCACCTAAGGACAATGAGGATACTAGAAGAGTATTTGAGATGCCAAACGTGTTGGCTATTGTACCCCATAAGACACTTCCGACAACCAGACCTCCATTTAGTATAAGAAGATAAATTGCCAATACTCTAGCTCCAATCCATTTCGGAGCAGATTTCATTCCAATGGTATAAAATTCTGACAATATGGTGATATAAACTGCTCCTCCAATCCCCATGACTATGCAAAGAATTTCAAAATCTCGTTCATATCCTATTATAAATGTTACAATTGCAAGTATCAGAATAGAGCCCGTAATAAGAGATTCTACAGAAACCTTAGACCTCAATCTTGGTAAAATTA
>JBQCGN010000014.1:0-9164 GCA_051955655.1 Candidatus Nitrosocosmicus sp.
AGGTTATAACAAAGTTTTGAAAATTTTAGTGGACTTGGGCAATGAAAAAAGAGAAATAATATCAGGAATTTCAAAACATTATACATTAGAATATTTGATTAATAAATATGTCATCGTTTGCACCAATTTGGAACCTAAAAGATTTGGAGAACATATTTCTAATGGAATGATACTAGCTGCAGAAGATGGGGACAGGCCCGTACTATTAACGGTTTTTGAACAAGTAAAACCAGGCGCTCAGGTATCATAAAAACCTTATTACACAATATATAACATAAGGCTATCCAATAAAAAAATATAATCATTTAAATTCCTAAGCAAAATTCAAATAAATTAAAGGTATATAATTTCATACAAATAACAGGCAATGACAATGAAATAATAAATAATAAAAGAAGAAATATTAATGAAGGTTAACTAAACAACAAAAGTTAAAACATAAAATATCAAATAAGTATACAGGTGGCAGAAGGAAGATCAATAATTAGTAATGAAATCATTAAAAAAATCGATGAATTAATCAAATCCGATAAAATAAAAAAGATTATTTTCCTTCCATCTAAAACTCAAGTGTGGGAAATAAAAAGTAACACGAATGACAAAACATATTGGATTGATTTAGAGAGGAATTGTTGCTCTTGTAGAGGATTCTATTATAACTTTAAGAAAGGAAAATGCTATCATATTCAAGCTGCTTATATAGCGGTCAAACACAACAAATACAAAGTTAAATTTTTAGATGATTCTGAAATAAATAATCATGCTATAGCACAGATTATTGACTTGATAGATAAAGATAATTAAGGATAATGTCAAATATACAAGGCAATAAATTTAATCTGACATGTCTATTAGTAAAAATATTTTAATTGTTGGATCTGGTGGAAGAGAACACGCTCTGGGTTGGAAAATTTCCTCAAATAATAATATAAAGAAGATATTTTACGCGAGCGGTAATGGAGGAACATCTGAAAATGTAAATATTTCACCAACTGACATTAAGAAACTAGCTGAATTTGCGAAACTAAATGAATGTAATACGATTGTTGGTCCTGAAATACCTTTATCTCTTGGAATAGTGGATTATTTTAGCTCGATAGATTTACCAATATTTGGACCAACCAAAGATGCAGCAGTACTTGAAACAAGTAAAAAATTTTCTAAAAATTTTATGAAAAAAAATTTTATACAGACTGCTGAATTTCAAACTTTCACCGATAGTTCAAAAGCGATAGATTATGTAAATAAGGTAAATCATAGTGTCGTAATAAAAGATGATGGATTAGCTGCAGGGAAGGGTGTTTTTGTAACAGACAACAAAAAAGATGCTATTGCCTCAATTGATTTACTTTTAAACAGAAAAACATTTGGAAGATCATCTAATGAAATAATTATTGAGAAAAAAATTATTGGAAAAGAAGTATCAATTATTGCACTATGTGATGGCAAGGCATTTATCATACTAGAACCATCGAGGGATTACAAAAGAATTTTTGATAATGATAAAGGGCCAAATACAGGAGGAATGGGAAGCTACTCCCCGGTTTCGGACATAAACGAAGAAGAAATTAACGAAATTTCCAAAAAGATAATAAAACCCGTAATTAACGGAATGATCCAAAATGGTACACCATTTAAAGGATTCCTTTATGCGGGTTTAATCTATGAAGAAACTACAAACAAACCATATGTGCTCGAATTTAATGTAAGAATGGGCGATCCGGAATGTCAATCTTTGATGATGAGAATGGAATCGGATATTGTAGAATATATCGAATCTGCACAAAATCAATCAATTGACTCAATGAAACCGATTAAATGGAAAGATAAGGTTTCGATATGTGTTGTAATGGCATCTAAAGGATATCCAGATAAATTTGAAACGGGATATGAAATAAAAGGATTGGATAAAATCCAGATAGATGACAATTTGATGATTTTTCATGCAGGAACAAAATTAAATGAAGGCAAGATAATAACAGATGGTGGTCGGGTCCTTGGTGTCGCTTCAATCGGAAATTCAGTTCAACAAGCAATTGATAAAGCATATTCCAATGTTCAAAAGATTTCATGGGGCAATAACCAACAAACATATAGAAAAGATATTGCAAAGATAGAAGGAATTTCAAATAATTAAAATATTGGTATCTGTAACTAGAAAATCTAATCTAGCATCATGTTTCTCATTTAGAATGGGTTGGGAGATTAGTTGAAAATCATAAGCAAGACCTATTGAAATTATGTTTTTTTTCGAAAAACGGTTTAAGAAATTATCATAGTAGCCTTTGCCATAACCTATTCTATATCCATATTTATCAAATACTATGCCGGGGATAACAACAGCATCCATTTCATTGCATTCGTTATTTTGGTTTATAGGTGGTTCTTGGATATTATATCTTCCTTTAGATAAGTTATTCAAATTGTTGATTTGAAAAAAGACAATTTTATCTTCATGTAATCTTGGAAGGCAAATTTTTTTTTTCACTGATAGAGATTTATTGATGATTCTGAAAGTTTGAACTTCATTATTTATTGGGTAGTATACCCCAATAACTTTAACATTTGAGAAAAAAAAAGAATTAAGCAAATTTTCTTGTGCCATCCAACTTTTAATAAAAACGTCATAAGAAGAGAGTTTTTTTCTTTTCATTAAAAATATTTTTCTTAAAATATCTTTATTATATTTCAATTTACAAGGAGGGATTTAGTAGTTTTGCTGCTTTTACTGTATTTTTTAAAAGCATTGAAATAGTCATCGGACCTACACCACCAGGAACTGGGGTAATGTAATCAGCCTTTTCTTTAACAGTGTCAAAATCCACATCACCCAAGAGCTTCCCATTAATCCTGCTTGTCCCTATATCTATAATTATAGAATTCTCTTTTACCATATCACCGTTAAGTTCAAAATTATTTCTATTACCAATAGCAGTTATAATCATATCTGAGGTTTTTAATAATTTATCTAGATTCTTTGTCCGAGAATGACAGATAATAACGGTAGAGTTTTTTTTCAATAATAGAGAAGATAATGGCTTTCCAACCAAACTACTTCGATTTATAATTGATACAATAATTCCATCCAGATTTATGTTATAAAAGTTTAATAATTCCATTACTCCCATTGGAGTGCATGGGATCAATTTTGGTCTATCATTTTGCAATAGTCCAGAATTTACAAATGTAAGTCCATCTACATCTTTGCACGGATCGATTAGATTTAGTATATAAAATTTATCCAAATGTTCTTTTAGAGGCAGTTGGATCAGTATTCCATGTACGTTTTTATCATCATTCAATTTTTTAACCAATTCAGATAATTCTCCTTGAGAAGTCCTCTCATCCAGCCTATAATCAAGGGTCCTGATTCCTATTGATTTAGCAGTTTTCTGTTTGTTATTTATATATGTAATAGACGCGGGATCATTTCCAACAAGTATAGTAGCTAAGCAGGGATAAACACCATATTCAGATAGCAAAGAGATTTCAGTTTTTAATTTATCTTTAACAACACTAGAAACTAATATTCCATCCATTATTTTGGCAGTCAATATATAAATAAAATAAAAATCGTATAATATTTTAATTTATTTAAATTAAAATTTAACTTCTATTTTGCTTTAATTTTAGGTGATTCTGCCATATGTTGTAGTTTATTTATTGCTATTTCTGCAGCTTTTCTTCCAGACAATAACATGGAGCCAAAAGTAGGACCCATCCTAGGCAAACCAAAAGTTTCAGTTACAGACATTCCAGCTGCAATTAAACCGGGATATACTTCTCCTGTACAATGAACAACCGCATCTTCACCACCTTCAACCCACATTGGATTCATACCCTTCCATTCAACCAAACCCCTTTCTTTCAAACGCTTTACGGCAACAGAATCATGTCCTGTAGAATCAATAACAATCTTGCTCTCTAAGGCTACAGGATCGACACAAGTAATATTCCTAGGGAGAGCCGAAACGGGCATCCAGTTAATAACTACTCCTCCAATTCGGTTATTTTTAAGAACCAGATCATCGAACTTTGTTAATTGTAAAAATCGAACCCCAGAGTCGCAAGCTGCAGATATAAGTTTAGAACACGCTTCAGGACCCCATGTTGCATAAAGGTTATCATTGATTTTTCTATAACGTACACCTAGTTCGTCCCATATTCTTTGTGCCGGAGCTCTTACAGTCACAGGATTCATCATATAACCTCCAACCCAGTAACCTCCGCCAAGATAATTATTTTGTTCAACGATAAGAGTTTTAATCCCATTTTTTGCAATTTCTCTTCCAGCAGATAAGCCTGCTGGTCCAGCACCCAATATTATAACTTCAGAATCACTATACTCTTGAATAGTTTCAGAAAACATAGAAGCAATTGAACGAGTAATCTCCTTTTCACTAACCTCTGCGAATATTTTATTATTCATATCTAATTTTCGTTTATGTATTATTAATACATTGTCTGGAACAAAAATTATAAAAGATAGAAATTGATAAAATAACTGTAATTTAAATTTAACAATTTAACTATTTAACTTTAAGCAACTAGTCGTTATGATGCATATTATTCAAGAGGTCAAAATATTCTTAGCAAATGAAAAGTGAAAATATCATATATTTTTACTAATTGATAAATCTTATAAATTATTATATAATAGTATAACCTGATGGAGAATAAAAGATGTGCTCTCTGTGAAGTAAATATACATATAGATTCACCTATTAGTTTATGCAATGAATGTGTAAAATATGCTGATTGTTGCATAGGACTGGAGAATATGGAAAAATTATGACAATCAGGTTATCTCAACAATTTTTAAAGTATCGGTTAAAGTTATAATCCCAGTTACAGTGCCTTTTTCACTTACTAGTACACATTTAGCGAAACGAACTAAGGAGACCAACGCTTTAGCAGGGGTGGAGATATCCACTAAAGGAGGAGGAGACTCCATAACAGAAACCACTTTTATAAGATGAATGTCCCTATTACCATGCTCTATCATTATTTTGGCTACATTATCCTCGGTGAGTATCCCTACCAGCCGAGTACTATCAAATACGGGCAATTGGCTTATACTATGGTCACGCATTTTATGTATTGCGGTGCTTAAAGATTCCTCACTTTGTATGGTTATCAAATTCTTATTACATATGTCGCCTGCTTTAATTGATGCATTACTTTCCATGGATAATAAAATTTCAAAAATTCTTTTTGCAGTATCATAACTAGGTTTGCACCTCCCGGATTCTATTTGGTTAATCATGGATGTACTTACACCACATAAAACTGCTAATTTTCTTTGAGTTACACCCAATTTTAATCGAGATTGTTTAATATAATCTAAACGTGGTAACAATTTGTATGCACCTTATAATAAGTATAATATTTATAATTAATATAAAAATCAAGTGCTAAAAGTTAAGAATTAATTATTATAATATAATTTAAAAGAATATGAATTAAAAAACTATCAATAGTCTTAATCCACAACTAAATAAGGTATTTGGCCGGAAAAATAAAAATGAAACTAAAAAAAAGCAAATGATGATAAATTATCAATCAAATATACGTTGTATATTATATATCCATATTATTTTAGAACCTATGCGACGGCCGGGATTTGAACCCGGGTTACCAGATTGGCAATCTGATGTCCTAGACCAAACTGGACGACCGTCGCTTTGACAATTTTAATAATAATATTGGTTATTTTAACTATGTGATTATATTTTTATTATAATGATATTAAAGATTATAAATCAATTTCATGAGTAGGCTCTAAAATTTTTTCTGTTCCAGTAGGTTTTTTCATAACATTATATTCTTCAAATAAGATATCTAAAGTATCCTTTTTTACAAAAAACTCTTTTTCTATAAAATCGGTATCATGATTATCGCTGTATTCTCTAATAAGCACTTTAAAAACACCCTTTTTTATTTCCCTTACTAGAAAATCAGCATTTTCACCTTCATAATTAAAATAAATCACATATTCAGAAATAGGTACTTCCAAGTTCTCCTACATAAGGTCAAAAAATTTACTAATATTAGTGTATCAAATTTAAAAGAAAAATATCCTTAATGTTTTAAATATAGCAAGAAGAAAATCGTAAAACCTTATATAAATTTTAAATAGCAAGGTCGAGAAATAGTAAATATGCATAAAAAATATGCAGATAAAAAGCCAATGGTTTTAATATCAGGTTCATGTTTGAATTTCAAAATTGAAAGAAATGCAATTATGGAATTAATCGGAGAGCTCGAATGGGGTGCTCATTATGAATCAAAATGTGAATGCTCAGCTGATGGCAAAAAAGTAATGGGCTGGGACTTTTTCCACATTTATATGGAAACAGAATTCATTATGGAATTGGCTCAAATCTTTCCAAAGATATTGAAAGAAGAGGGCATAACAATTGAACAACAATTTGTATTATGGTTAGAAAAACAATTTCAAAAAAGGAAAAAGAATTATTATTTAAAATTAGTAGAAGTTCCTTTTGAACAATCTAAAGGTTTCAGATTAAATCCAGATCATTATAGAACCGAAGACAATTTACAAGATCTGCGTTAAGATTAACAATAGGTGTTACAACATGTATATAATACAGAATAAGCAAATTGAATACAATAATAATATCTCATGAGTCGGATGTAGACGGAATTTTTTCTGCGTCAATTGCCTTGATGAGATTTCCTCAAGGTAAAACCATTTTTACCAGTTATGGAAAGGAAAATATCTCAAAAATTTCTGAGATATTATACAACGAGGTTATTACAACCGAGGGAAGTGGTCAAGTAATAATTTCAGACCTGGGATTAAATGACAACATGCTAGATCTTTTTAAAGAAATATTCAGTTTTTTAAAATCGAATTCATGGTCAATTTTCTGGATAGATCATCATCCATGGTCAGAAAATGCAATAAAAACTGCTATTGAAGAAGGGTCAGTCCAATTAGTTTTAGATAAAACAGAAAAATTATGTGCAACAGAGATCATGTATGAAAAATATTTAAAAGGAAATGCAATAGCCAAAGAGTTGTCTAGAATAGCTCACAGTACAGATTTTTTCACTAAAGATCAGGAAATACCGCCGCTACCAGAATTAATTGTTTTTTATAAAACATTTTCAAATTTTTACGCAAGAATAAATAAACTGGCCATCAAAATTTCAAAAGGTATTCTATGGGATACAGAAATGCAAAAAGAATATAATTTGTATTCAAAGTTAAGAGATAACGCAAAAGCAACAGCTTTTGATAATATCAAACTTGTCGATATATATGATGGTTTAAAGGCAAGTATAATACCAACATCCCATTATTTACAAATAAGTCTTTTTTCCGAAGAAGTCTTTAAAAAAACAGGTACTGATATCGCTTTTTTTTTCAACAAGGATGGAAAAATAAGTATTAGAAGAAATAATGAAAATATAAATTGTGAATCTATTGCAAAACAATTGCTTGATGGTGGAGGTCATAGGTTTGCTTCGGGTGGAAGGTTAAAGTCGAATCCCGAGAATATAGATGAAATAACATAAGACTTAAAGAAAGCAGTAATCAATGCCACAAAAAAATAGACAGAGTACAGATAATATTAAAGAGTAGATAGATTATTTGATTTTATTGGGTCAAAGATACCTCGATGTAAACATCCTCTGGAATTTTCAACCTCATTAATTGCCTAATAGATCTGTCATCTGCACCTAAATCAATAACTCGCCTATGGACTCTTAGTTCATATTTATCCCAAGTGTTGGTTCCCTGTCCGCACGGAGATTTACGAGTTACAACACGCATTTTTTTTGTAGGTAATGGATGAGGTCCCTTCAATTTTATCCCATTTTTTTCACCAATATCTTTTATTTCAGAGCAAACATTTTCTAGTGTGGAAAGATTTGTACTCGTAAGTTTTATTCTGGCTTCTTGAGGCATCTATTTCACTTACTTTTTATTTGGATCGTATTTTTCAGCAATAGATTTAACTATCCCCGCTGCAATGGTTGTTCCCATATCTCTAAGTGCAAACCTGCCGATTTCAGGAAATTCTTTAAACGTTTCTATAGCCAAAGGTCTTACAGGTTTTATTTTTACTATAGCAGCATCACCTGTTTTTAGAAATTTCGGTTTTTCTTCAGTTATACCTCCAGTTTTTGGATCAATTTTGGCTACAAATTCTGATAATGTAGCAGCCACCTGTGCGGTATGCGCATGTAATACAGGAGTATAACCTGGAGCCATTGCGGTAGGATGATGTATTACAATTATCTGAGCCTCAAACTCTTTTGCAACGCTTGGTGGACTGTCACTGTTTCCTATCATATCACCCCTGTGAATTAGTTTTTTGTCCACACCTCTAAGATTAAATCCAATATTATCTCCCGCCTCGGCAGAATCCATTTGTGTATGATGTGTTTCTATGGATTTTACTTCTCCTGAGACTCCTGCAGGCATCACAACAACTTTTTGATTTGATTTTATTGTACCGGTCTCAACTCGTCCTACAGGGACCGTTCCGACACCAGTTATAGAATAAACATCTTGTATGGGTATACGTAATGGCTTATTTATTGGCTTTTCGGGAGGGGTAAAGCTATCAAGCGCTTCAGATAAAGTTGGACCTTTATACCACGGCATATTTTGAGATTTCTTTACTAGATTATCGCCCTTCCATCCAGAAACAGGAATGAAATTAACTTTTGATGTATTATAACCTACCATCTTTAACATTTTTTCCACAATGTCTTTAACTTCTTTATATCTTGCTTCAGTATAACCCGCGTCATCCATTTTATTTAAAGCAACAACAATTTGGCCTACACCCAATGTCCTTGAAAGAAAGGCATGTTCTCTCGCTTGACCACCGGGCTCTGTAGCTGCCTCTGTCTCTCCAGGTTTAACTGATACCACCAATATAGCTGCATCAGCTTCTGAGGCACCTGTTATCATATTTTTAATAAAATCTCGATGGCCTGGAGCATCGATCAGTGTATAAAAGAATTTAGGAGTTTCAAATTTTTGAAAAGCTAAATCAATAGTAATACCTCTATCTCTTTCATCTTTAATACTGTCCAAAACCCATGCATACTTGAAAGTATCACCCTTACCAGTTGCTTCTGATTCTTTTGCAAATGTATCAATAGTTCTTTGATCAATAACA
>JBQCGN010000015.1:0-3092 GCA_051955655.1 Candidatus Nitrosocosmicus sp.
AAGTAGAGATCAAAATCAATATATCGATACATCATCAAAATTATATAGAATGGGTCATGAAAATTATGTATAACCTTCGTGTTCTATTAGAAAGGAAATCGTTTTAGATATATGTATATAATAAAAGTATAGAAAGAATTGTGCAAAAGTCAATCAATAATTTTCTTATTTGGATATTCCACACAGAGTAAAATGGATGAGGTTATGGCCTATCTTTGAATGAAGATATTGGGTAAGTACATTTGTTGTTAAATACTACTAATATCTATTCTTCCCTCCTTGTCTTCCATCATCTATTCTTTACTAGCAAGCCATTTGTTCCAAGGGATTACTCCAAGGTCAGGTTTTGGTTCTTCATCTAACATGGCCAAATATTCTATTAGATGACCATCAGGATCACGAAAGAAAATAGATGCTGCGGGCATCCAACAAAATACACTTGGTTCACTACTCTCTTCTCCAAAAAAGGAAAGAGGAGTTACTCCTTTAATTCTTAAATGTCTTGGTGCATCAAACAGGTCTTTCAAGTCCACGTCAAATGCAATATGTAATGTTAATCCCATAGGCATTGTACCAATAGACCACAATCCGAGCATAGCTTCTTTTGTATTCCCAATCCAAAAGAAAGCGCAGTTTCGAGAAGGAAGGTTTAACCCAAGCTCAAGTCCGATTATATCTCTATAAAATGCAACGGATTTTTGTAGATTACTTACTGTAAGATGCGTTTCAAATAGCCCGCGGACTGGAACAGGAACTGTTTCATCAGTCATTGCAAGTTATAATTAACTTAATAATATATCAACTTGATGAATACCAAATTGTATTAATTAAGATAGTTACCAATCAGCCTTTACAATTTATGTTTTTATATTAAGTAATTGTTACTAACAATAATAAAACTTACTCTAAATCATGCATCAGTTTTATCTGTCGACATAGTTATTATTTTTATATTAAAGATAGATGGGCATGTAAAGTAAATCATATGCATGTTGATGTTTTCTTTCAATTATAATTAGTTGTTCCAAGTCGCCTGTTCAATTAGGTATAAAAATAATAACGTAACACTATTACATCCTTCTTTATATATTTTATTAAAGAATCAAGATTCATCAGCAACTACAATGATAACATTAAAAAAAACGGAGTTTTATAATACCCTTTGTATTTTGATCATAGTTTCAAGCACACTATCTTTAGCATATACTTCTAGTCTTTTTTTACCCATTATGGCTCGAACTCATACCTCACACAGCTTACATCAAGAGCAGCAGCAGCATCAAAAGCAGGTTCCAATACCACAAGCGTTATCTAAACCAATATCAAATAACCAACAAACCATTTCTAATGTCCCTATTGATCCCAATAAAGTTGTAATTATAACCTTTGGAGATGGATATCAAAGTCAATATAGTTATGCCAAACCTGTTTTAGACAAATATGGCTATAAAGGTAACTTTTTTGTAACATGCAATAGAGTAGGCACTTCTACCAAAATGACCTGGCCAGAGCTAGTACAGCTATACAAAGAGGGAAACGTCATTGGATCTAAAACGGTAGATTATGGAACCAAAGCCATGGCAAATCGAGATCTAAACCATCTATCTCCACAAGAGTTGGAATTTGAAGTCAGTCAATCAAAGCAGTGCCTTGCAAATCATGGTATTAATACAACTTTTTTTGCAGTTCCCAAGAATTTAGCAAATGACAATGCGACTGTTATAAATGCAATTGCTAAATACTATACACTTGCTATAAACGGACATTCTAATCTAATGTATCTTCATTGTAACGGAGGAGAACAGGATTCGATTCAAACAAATTGTAGAACATATTTTGATAATGGCACTTTAACCCCTGAAAACAGATACTCTGTTGGCGAATGGAGTATGCAGCACTTGGGACATGGAAACTCATTTAATGACTCGCAGATGTTTGATAAATTTGTTGCAGAGGTAAATAGCCAAAATAAATTCAATAAAAATGGAATGATAAATGCAATTCCTTTAGTAGGTTATCACGATATTGTAACATATCCTGATGCAAAATACAGTAATGTATCTTCCGACACAACATTAAATCTATTTAATTCAGAAATAAAATATCTTCATGATAATGGATTTAGGGTATTAACTTTTTACAATCTTGGATACGATGATAAAGATAATGTATTTTTTATCAAATAAAAGGACTATATAAATTTCATGGATATAAAAATGAACATCAATCATAACAAAGAAACAGAATTACCAAAGCTGCGAGCAGATATAATAGAATCCATTTTGACATCATGTTTTAAAGGAGAATCGATCGAGTGTTTATTATATAATGAGAAAAATTTAGCATCGTTTAATAAGAATATTGTAAAAAAATATCTATTTTTTTTAATTGAGTTTGATCTACTGTCCTATAACGGTCAAAAGAAAATATTCATAATAGAAAAAAGAGGATATGATTTGTTAAACATTATTGAAGAAGAGAAAAGAAATGGAAATACAGAGACTCATAATATTCTAATCACTTTTTAGTTAAAAAATATAAATGAAGTGTATAAACTAAAGACAGTTAATTTAACAATTCATTATCAATGAATTTACAGAATCTTTGATATACAATAAATATACGATGTTGTACTCAAAATCATTTCAGTGTGATAATACTTTTGATATCCACTCAGGATAGCCATATGATGATGTCGATTTAAAATTCTTTCGAAACTGCTCATCAGAATATTGTTCAATAAGTTGTATAAAAAAATGAACGATATTCTTATTTTGAAATGTATCTATTCCAATACTCCACCAATGATGTTCATAAACCTTTAATTGAGTAAGCTCTATTGAAAAATCAAAATGGATATTTTCTCTAGGGATCTCAACTAAAGAATTATCAAGGATACTGAACTTCTTTTGGATTCGCTTTTTATCAATTTTCACCCACGGATTATCTTTATTTACTTGAATAAACCGTAATATCTCATTAAAGGAACTTGTATCATTCCATTCCCATCTAATCCATCTCTCTTGTTTTCCTTGAATATTTTTCTTTGGTAAATCAAAATGTTCTCTTTTTTTAAGCCATTTTATTTCTAG
>JBQCGN010000016.1:0-5221 GCA_051955655.1 Candidatus Nitrosocosmicus sp.
TCGAATATAACCATTAAATGAATCATTTATCATCTAATGGAAAAGACACACATAGCCTTATAAACAATTTTAACGTATAGTATTAGAGCAAATACCTTGAATAATGTTTTAGTGGATCAATCACTTGTACTAAAAAGAAGAGTCCAAGCAGACGATAACCGTATAGATGAAAGCTATAGGGTGGGCGTCGAGGTGGAGGCATGTCTTTTAGATGATAAATCTTTGCCTGTCAATGCCAGTCCACTAATAAAGGAACTTTCTTCTAAATACAAAGTTGATTCGGAATATGGCAAATGTCAATTTGAAGTGATAACTGATCCTATGTCAATGCACAATCTTTCAAACATCAATTCATTTTTCCAGGAATTTTTAGATTTTCTATGTTTAAAAGTAAAAAAAGTTTATAAAAATAGAAACGTAATTCCAGTCTTTTTAGGAGGCAATCCTTCTCCTTTAATTTTTAAAAGAAAATTTATAACAAGAAAAGAGCGATATTATAATCTTTATAATCTTCAAAAAAAAATTCCTGACATTGAAATTGAAGGACAAAAGTACAAGGCAAGAGATATTGCTACGGCCATTCAAGGATTTCATGTGCATTTGCAGGGAAAAAATCCGGTTCATACTGCAAACATGTTCAACTACATACTAAATCTGATTCCTTCTGCAATATTGCTTGGATCAAACAGCAAACTTTTTGCAGGAAAATTATTCTCCTTGTATGCTCCAAGGATTTATTTGTATGAACACTCTGAGCAGCACAACTCTGGGTTTCCTGCCATCCCTAGGTATTTGGATAAAATAGAAGATTATATTGATTATATTACTTCGCGTACTGGATCAAATGCAAAGGATTATTTTGGACTAGAAAAAGACAGACATGATGATCTCCGAATAAGGTTAAACTCGGAGTTTTATAGAGTTGAAACAAGAATTATGTCAGTTCAACCAACGCCAAGGGAAATGGTAGCAATGATCGAGTTTTTTATTGGCTTTCTTTACAAGGCGATGGTAGATAAAAAACCACTAAGGCCGCTAGCATCTATACGTGAGGAGCGCAACGCTGTTATCCATTCAGGATATAATGCTAAAACACATTTTGACGTCGTAGAAACGGCCAAATCCCAGATACATACTGCAAAGCAGGGACTAGCAGAGTTGGGACTTGGTTCGGAATTTATAAAAATTCTTGAAACCCGGATCAATAATAAAACATCTCCGGCTTTATACGTGTCAAGACTATGGGAATCAAAATATAATGGTGATGTTTCTCAAACCGTTTCAGAAATAATCCAACATGTCTGGGAGAAAACAAAGGAAAATATGCCATTGTTATAAGACAAGCTCATAGAACTTTTTTATAAAAAAATATTTGTTAATATTCTTTCAAAAAAAAATAGTATATAAAACAATAAAACTCTTATTTAATGGACCAATTTAATTTATAGTATTGACCGATTTATTTTTTTTATTTATAGAAAGGGTTTTGGTGTATGAGAAGTAATGAGCGATAAAGTTCTATTATCTCAATCATTTGAAGATGATACGATGAAAGAACTCATATCCGATCTTCAGGTCCTGATACGACAACCAAGTGTTTCTGCTTTATATCAAGGACTTGATGAATGTGCATTGCTTTTATCAAAGATGATGAATAAAGCAGGAATAAACACAGAGCTGCTATATCTTGATAATAGAAAATTAGATAATAATAAAAATATTATAAATAAAAATGAAAATACAAATACAAAGATTCCTCCGGTTGTCTTTGGTCAAGTCAAATCAAAATCTAATCCTGATGGAAAGACAATCTTGTTTTATAATCATTATGATGTGCAGCCAATTGATCCGATAGAAAAGTGGGATGAAGATCCTTTTAGCGGTAAAGTTGACGGAAATTTGATTTTTGGAAGGGGTTCTTCAGATGATAAAGGAGAACTTATTACAAGGTTAAAAGCGGTAGAGTTTTTTTTAAAGCAAACCGGAGATGTACCATGTAACATAAAATTTCTAATCGAAGGCGAAGAGGAAATCGGAAGCCCCCATCTTGGTTCTTTTTTAAAAAATTATTCTGAAAAATTCCTATGTGATCTTGTTATCTGGGAAAGTGGTTACATTGACAAAAAAGGAAGGGCAATAATATCTCTCGGTCAAAAAGGGATATTAAATGTAGAAATAAAAGTCGATGGACCAAAACAAGATGTTCATTCGAGTTTGTCTCCCTTAATAGAAAATCCTGCGTGGAAGCTGGTCCACATTCTGTCGCTTTTATATAACAAACAAGGTCAGATTTTGATAGATGGATGGTACGATGAAGTAGAAATGTTGTCAGCCAAAGAGATCCATCAGATAGAAAATGAATTTTTTGAAAGTGATTCTTTTAAAAAAGAATACTGTATTGAAAGATTTGTCAACGATCGTGTAGGTTTTGAATTAAAAAAAGCACTAGCCGTAGGACCTACCTGTAATATCTCTGGAATATTTTCTGGATATGCCGGAGAAGGTTCTAAAACGATAATACCATCTACTGCATGTGCAAAACTGGATTTTAGATTGGTCTCTTTTATGGATCCAAAGACACAGTATAACAGGCTTGTTTCATACATCAGATCAAAGGGCTATTCTGATAAAGATGTCAAGATTTCCTTTGTAAGCGGTGAGCCCGCATACAGAACTCCTATTGGAAACGAATATATCAATCTGGTAGCAGAAGCGGCAAAAAAAATCTTCCAGGATGTAATAATAAATATTTCTTCACCAGGTACAGGACCGATGTATCTTTTTAAAGAATATCTATCTGTTGATTCCATTTGTATTGGAAGTACAATATTACCTAACAAAATGCACTCACCCAATGAATTTACAAATATTGACCTATTAAACAAAACGACCAGATGTTTTATCGAGATAATAAAGGACCTATCCAAGAAAAAAACCAATAAGAACTCTGATCCATAACAAATCCCTCGGATCTTGTAAATTTAATTTTAATAAACTACTACAACTTTATTGATATCAGAAATAAATAAAAAAATAAATATAGCAAGAGAGAAGAAGGAAATCTCTCTATCTAAAACTATTTAGTATATAAAAGGTTACAGGCAAATTTATTGTTAATTTATTGTCCTGTGGAAGTATTTGTGTTGGAGAACCGCCGCCGCTGGCAGCCGCAATATTAGACGAATCTGTGGTTTTTGCAAAGGATGAAAAGTAAGGGACTGGAGGAGTTATACCATTATCGATGGCTAGATCAATCTTTTTTACACCGTTTAATGAAAATCCACCTTCAAAGGCAAGTGTTTGTGCCTTCTGTACTGCATTATCAAATGCTTCCTTTAGTAACCCGATATAATTATCGTTGATAAGTCTCTGTGATGTTGCAAATTCAATATTGTCGATACGATTTGCGCCATTATTTAATGCCAAATCAATAAAGGAAGATATATTTACGTTTGAGGATGTTGTTATAGTTAGTTTATTTATTGCAGTATAGGATAATATCTTGTTATAATTGTTATTCTGATTGTCATAATTGGGCCTAATTTCAAAGCTTGATGTAGAGATGTTTTTGGTGTTCAACCCTTTTGTAATCAATGCAGATATTATTTTGTTCATTTTATCTGCATTAAGTTTACTGGCAGCGTTGGTATCTCCCGCAGTATTTTCAACTGCAATAGATATTTTGGCCTGATCCGTTGGAATCTGTTTTTCAGCAATCCCTAGAACTGTTATTGAGGGCTTTTCATCTGATAAAATGACAGGTTGAGCAAAGGCTATTGATAATTGCTGCTCTATTATAACAAAAAGATACAACATAGCCAAAACAGAAGGTAAAAAAATATACAATAGTAATAATTTTTTCTGCATATAAAGGGCATTAATATTTGAATATTTATTAGTTTTTGATGTTTTAACTTAAGACCTCAAATTATTAATTCTATAACAGGGTATGAAAATTATCGAAAACAAATAAAATAATTCGAAAACTTTACAATCAATTAAATGATAAATTCTATTTAAAAAAATATATTCTGTATTATATTTAATTTGCAGGTGAAAGAAGGAAGAAAAAAAGTTCCAAAAGGCATCAAGATTATTACAACATTAACCATAATTAGTGGATTAATTTTATTATCAATGGCCTTTGTTTCCTTTAAAATATTGATTCCTTTAGGTCCGGCACATCTGGCAGGAGCCTTCTTTTTACTCTTCCTTGGGGTCGCATCTATCATCGTTTCAATTGGGCTCTATAAAGGAAAGGGGTGGTCATGGCTATCTTTGTTAATTCTGTCGGGTTTTGGAGCAGCTGGATATCTATTGAACATTGTAAATGGTCAAATCATTTCATTTATTGGTTTGATTATAAACATAATAATCATATATTATTTGTACCGGCCAAATGTAAGAAGATTTTTTTCAAAAAGATAAATTTTTTTTTGTTTGTGAATATGAAATGGATAAGATGAATAAGATGAGAAAAAGAAAGCAAGCAACTTTTCTGTAATATTCTTTATAGATAGGTTATGCAAATTAATGTAAAATGACATTGCAAACTAATTTGGAAAACAATGAATTTGATATTAACAATAGTAAAATAAAAAACAAGAAAGTAGCTATTGTCACAGGATCAAGTGAAGGAATAGGAAAATCAATAGCTTTAGCATTTGCAAAATCTGGAGATTACAAGGGCATAGTCATAAACTCTCGAAAATTAGCTAATGCACAGCAAGCAGCCGAAGAAATAAAAAAAGAGGCATCAGAAGAACAAGATATCAATATTATTGCTATTGAGGCAGACGTTTCTAAAGAAGAAGATTGTATTAATCTTGTAAAGAAAACAGTTGAGCATTATGGGAGAATCGATGTATTGGTCAATAATGCAGGAATCCAAAAAAATATACCAATTGAAGAAACAACAATAGAAGATTGGTATAAAATAATTGCAGTAGATTTAACCGGACCGTTTGTTTGCAGCAGAGAAGCAATAAAGCAGATGGAAAAACAACAACAAGACATACCTTCGGGAGGTTATAGTATAATAAACATATCCTCTGTACATCAAACTATACCTAAACCACATTATATACCGTATTCAACATCAAAGGCGGGCATAGAAATGATGACAAAAACAATGGCGTTAGAGCTAGCAAAAAAGAACATCCGTGCTCATTTGGTGGCACCTGGTGCAATTGATACCGATATGAATCAATCATTAAGAGAA
>JBQCGN010000017.1:0-5100 GCA_051955655.1 Candidatus Nitrosocosmicus sp.
TGTGAAATCAAATAATGCAAATAAAACTCAAAAAGAAATATATGGTTTTAATGCCTGTTATTGTTTTTATAGTTTCTTTTTTTGCTTTAAGTGTTGGGATTGCAATGTTTAATCAGCAAGTAGAAAAAGAAGTTAAAACACTTTTTACAAATTCCAAAGATATTTCTGGAATGCGTTATTCTGCTAATCAAATAAATAATCTTCCAGAACCTGTGCAAAGATATTTTAAGTATTCTTTACAAGAGAATACAAATTACATAAGTTATGTCAAGCTAAAACACGAAGGGACATTTAGGCAAAGCCAAGGGCAAGGTTGCATGCCTATAACTGGCCAGGAATACTTTACAACAGAAAACCCTGGATTTCTATGGGTGGGCAAAATGAAACCCTTTCCAATATTCTGGATAGATGGGAAGGATGAATTTATAGATGGCAAGGGCAACTTTAAAATAAAATTATTATCCTTAGTTACTGTTGCAGATACGAAAGGAAAAGAATCTGATGAAAGTGAACTTATGCGATGGCTTGCGGAATCACCATGGTTTCCCACAGCTTTATTACCAAGTAAATATCTTCACTGGGAAAAAGTAAATTCAAGCTCGGATAAAGCTATAATTGAATATGGGAACATTAAAGCATCGGCGATATTTTACTTTAATGAACAAGGCCAGATAATAAAGTTAAATGCAGATAGGTATAGAACAGTAAATAATTACTATTCAAAAGATAAATGGATTGGATATTATACAAACTATACAAAAGTTAATGATATGATGATACCAAAAGAAATAGAAGCAGCATGGAATTTAAGTTCAGGAGAATTTAGTTATGCCAAATTCAAAATAACAGGCATTGAATATAATGATCCATCAATATATAAAAGATAAGATTATTTCTATCAAGTTATCCATATGTTTTAATTTTTAATTTACCCAAAGAAGAGAAGACTTGAACTGTTTTTTGATCAGTTGACTTAATTTAACTTTCGTATCTGAAAACAATATTGGAAAAGAGTTAAATCATTACAAATTGATCATTGTGTATACAAGTCAATAGCACAAAGTTCAATATAAAAAATATAACTTGGCTGAGATCATTTTCCATATGTATATAATAACATGAGTATAGAAGGAGTTGCCCAAAAGTCAAACAAATCAAAAAATGGGCTCAAGATTTTTGCTAAATTCAATTATGCTAGAGCTATTACAGTTTCCCTTACACTCATGCTTGCTGCTTTTGTAATACCACCTTTAAGTTCTAGTTATTCAAGCATGACAAATTATAACTCGAAGTCTACTCGAGTCATTGAAATGGAAGCGGGACATATTACTGCATTTTACCAAAATCCCCTGTAGAAAAGAACTTGGGATTTATTTCTATGATTACACCCTCCACACTCTTTGAACGTTCCGTCATGCTTTGTGCTACTGGATGCTCAAGCGAACCTAAATATTTCAAACTTATTCTTTTAGTGGTTGGTATGATTACTTTGGGATCTTCAGAAATTTTTGCTATTCCTTTGCCTTTCACACCTTTATATGGAATGTTCGCGTCTTCCACACAAAAATAGATGTTTGATCTCTTTTGTACATTCTGGGTCTTTTTTGACGTTTTACCAGTTACTATGGATATTATTTTTTTATCTTCATCGTAATAGAACCAGACCGGTTGAATATTAGGATCTCCTGTATCATCAATTGTACTGAAATATAAGTTCAATTTGCTCTTGAGGAATCCTTCGGCCTCTTCCAGAGTCATACTGGGAATTTCAGGATTTGCCTTAATAATTTTCATACCCATTCTAATCTTTGCTAAAGAAAAAGAGTTTCTGTCTATCGTATTATACATATTTATCCAAAATTACAATGTAAATAAATCTAAAATTTTTTTTAAAGATATAAAATATGGAAAGGATCTAAACTCAAGGCGTTTCGAGTAAAATTCGAATTCATCATATTATCGCAGAGTTTGTATTATCTTAATAAATAGATGTTCTATTTGCTAGTAAAATTAAAACATAAAGTTGGACTTTAGTCTTCAGCTTGCATTTGCGTAAAGGAGAAATATTCAAAAAAAGGTGTAAGACTTTATAACACTTATACACGTGTTATTATAAGAAGGAATCAAATCGAGTATTTAATACACGATGACTAAATTTTTAAAGTTTGTCAATCTTACCCGATACCTGAGAAACAAATGGATATGCTATTTGATTGTGCCATTATTGGAGGAGGTCCAGTGGGTTTAAATGCTGCCCTAGTCTTAGGACGGGCAAGACGAAATACGATATTGTTTGATAATGATAATCCTAGGAATGCCGTTACACAGGAATCTCATGGATTTATTACACGTGATGGCGTGAAACCAAAAGAATTTAGAGAAATTGCTCAAAAAGATATTGAAAAATATCCTTCTGTCATTTATGAAAACAAAAAGATAACATCTGTAATTAAAAATGATGGTTTGTTCAATTTAACAATATCAGACAATGAAGTATATCAATCCAAGACTATAATTATTGCCACGGGTTTAAAAGATAATTTACCTCATATAGAGAACATTTCTGATTACTATGGCAAAAGCTTGTTTAATTGTCCTTATTGTGACGGATGGGAATTACGTGACAAGCCTTTAGTTGTTATTATAGATGATCAGGTTCAAGGTTTTCATTTTATTCAAACTGTTTATAATTGGTCTAAAAATCTTGTTGTATGCACAAATGGTAAGCTCTTTGAAAACTCATCAAAAACGTTTGATACAAAAGAAAGGAATAAAGATTATAGAAAATAGAGTTAAAGCCTTTGCTGGAGAAAATGGGCGTATGGAAAAAGTAGTCTTTGAAAATGGAGATAGTGTGATTGTAAAAGGTGGTTTTGTTTTACCTAAACCCAGCCAGACGTCGGATTTTGCAAAAGACCTAGAATGCAAATTCAATTCACTTGGTGGCATATCAACAGACTCTTATGGAGGAACAAACATTAAGGGAGTTTATGCAGCAGGCGATGCTTCTATAGTTGCTCCTGCTCAATTAATCATTGCCGCTGCAGAAGGCCTTCAAGCAGCCGTAGGTGTAAACAGAGATTTGATAGAAACAGAATTTTTACAATAACCCTCTTGGAAAATGCCAATTGACAATGCGATAGTATTAACGGTTGTTATAAATATTTCTATAGTTGTTAGAATCGGCAATAAATCGTCACTTAAAATGTTGAAAGAATTTTAATCCTCTAATTGAGTATTAGTAAATATTCCCATTTCTTTCTTCGTGGTTCTAAATTATTTGTGATAGAATTTATAGATAATAATAAATAATAGTTATTTGATTATATTGTATGTCAATTCATTTTATTGACAAAATCAAGTCAATAATAATATTATTCAAAGAGCACAAAGATAATTCTAATATTCAAACAGACAGCATTTACAAATTTGAAAAAGAAATGCTTGTAAAACAGTTTCTATCATGGAGGTTTTGCTAATAGCGGCGCTAAACGAGATGGAAGAAGATATATCACATGCGGATCTTGAATCGGCATATGTTGACCGTTGGGTTGCAAACCAGTGGCTGAAAGCATATAAATAGAATCTACTTTGCGGCAGTATTTTTAATAAAACTAGAGTATAAAAGAATCATAACTACTTTAATATAGTATATATGAGTATACTGCAAATACTCTCCAATTATATTATTTTACCTAGGACTCATTTCTTTGTTATTATTGCTATGTCTGTTATCATTTGCTTTCAACTATCACCCTTATTATTGGTAGATGCTTATCAAGGCGGCTCTCGACCTCAATATATCTATGATAAAGCAAATGTCATAAATAATGATTATAGAACGCTATTGGATAATTATCTTCGTCAGCTTGATGATTCTACTTCTGCTGAAATTATCGTTTATACCATTCCAAGCTTTGTTGGACATGGTATAAAATCTGGAGGCCAAGAGATTCAAGACAGAGATACTCTCGCAAACTATATTTTCAATGAGGCATCGCTTGATGGAATTACCGGGATTGGAAAAAAAGGCAAAGATAATGGAGTGTTATTATTGTTATCACTTAGCCCAGATTCTTCTGGAGGTTCTATGCGAATTGAAGTGGGAAAAGGCCTTGAAGGGAATATTACCGACGGTATTGCAGGTGAAATCTTAGATACATATCTAGTACCAGCAAAAAATGAATACATAAAAAGTCAAAATATTACAGCAATTGATCGAGGAATATTGGATACTGTAGTGGCTTTAGGAAATTATATTGGCTACTCAAATAGTAATCCTAGTTATCAACTTTCAAAAGACATTCAAAGACAAGAGCCAGATAATTATTATTTTGGAATAATAATTTTTATTATTTTATTTGTAATTTTTGCTATGTTTGCTTTAAGAAGAACAAGAAGAGGAGGCAACTATTGGAGAAGGCCCGGATATTGGGGTGGAGGTTGGTATGGCGGCAGCAGTTGGAGTGGTGGTAGTGGTAGTAGTGGTGGAGGTAGCTTTAGCGGTGGTGGTGGCCGCTCTGGTGGCGGAGGAGCAGGAAGATAGATTTAATTTTATTATAATAAATATTTAGATAGGATTTGAGAAATAGGAAATGGTAAATTCTAAAGTACTTGTAGCAATCGGTGTAATAGCTGTCATTTTTATTATTTTGATTGTTCTGATTTTTACTTATTATTCTGGATATAATACTGCTTTAGCAAAAGATGAAAATGTAAAAAAATTAGCAGCTGATACAGATACACAGTTGCAAAGACGATATGATCTTATTCCAAATCTTGTTCAATCAGTTAAAGGATATATGCAGTTTGAGCGACAAACGCTAGATGAGATAACTCGTTTGAGGACACAATGGATGTCAACCCCTAGTAATGATATATCTCAGAAAACTCAATTAGGCAATATGATTGAAAATGCTCTTGGCAGAATAATCCTAACTTATGAATCATATCCTTCTTTAAAATCTGATAAAGTTGTTACAAGATTAATGGATGAAGTATCTGGAACAGAAAATAGGATATCTGTAGCAAGAACTTATTATAATGATGGTGTAAGAGACTATAACACATTTTTAAGAACTTTTCCTAATGCTCTCTTCA
>JBQCGN010000018.1:0-4642 GCA_051955655.1 Candidatus Nitrosocosmicus sp.
GGAATGGTTGCCCAGTGGCAACGGACTTTTTACAATAGAAGATACAGCGGAGTTCACCTGAAAAATTGCCCGGATTATTGCAAGATAGCAGAAGCTTACGGTGCACAAGGTATTCGCGTGCAGTCAATGGACGAGTTAGAAAAAGCTATAAAAACTGCAATCAAATCTGATATAGCCACAGTAATAGACATTCCAATAGATCCCAATGAAGATGTATATCCATTTGTTGCCCCGGGGACGGGATTAAAGGATATGGTTACAGGTGCTTGAATATAATGAGCAGTAACAAGTCCATTTTCATAAACACTAACAAGGAAAATACCTTATACATTTTATCTGTAATTGTAGAAAATAAGCCAGGAGTCTTGTTTAGAATTACAAATTTATTTAGATCGAGAAATTTTAACATCGAGAGCATAACTGTTGGAATTACTGAAATGCCCGATCTATCAAGAATGACCATAACAACAAAGTCAGACTTAAAAACATTAGAACAATTAGTAAAACAATTGCGAAAAACAATAGATGTAATTCAAGTAAGCGTTCTTGATAAAGAAAATACCGTTTACAGAGAATTAGCATTAATTAAAATGAATGCAAAAGATCCGACAACAAGAATTGAAATAGCCAATTTTGCATCAATTTATAGAGGGAATATAATGGATATTAGTAGTGAAACTATTACTGTTGAACTGATAGGAACTCCAGATAAAATTGATGCTTTCAAAGATCTAGTATCAAATTATGGGATAATTCAAGTTGCACGAACAGGAGTTTCAGCATTACCAAGAGGAGGAATAAGCGACGAGCTTTAACAATAGTAGAAAAGTGAGAATTTTTGATACCACGTTAAGAGATGGTGAACAAACCCCCGGAGTAGATATTTCCCCTAGTCAAAAAATAGACATTGCAATAAAACTTGATGAACTGGGAGTTGATGCTATAGAAGCAGGGTTTCCTGTTGTATCTCATGGGGAGGTGGAAGCCATAAAAAAAATATGCAGGCAGGGACTTAAAGCTGATATTTGTGGGCTGGCTCGGACCATAAAAAGCGACATAGATACAGCAATAGCATGTGATTTAAAATATATTCATACATTTATTGCAACATCAGATATTCATTTGCAATATAAATTAAAAATGACTAGAGAACAAGTCTTAGATAAGGCCATATTTGCTGTAGAATATGCAAAAAAACATGGATTAAAAGTTGAATTTTCTGCAGAGGATGCTACCAGATCAGATAGACAATTTCTTAATCAAGTATTCAAGTCAGTAGCAGAAGCTGGAGCAGATATGTTGGATATTCCAGACACTGTTGGATATGCTACTCCTTCTTATATTTCAGAACTGGTAAAGGACGTAATAAATTTTACCCGTCTCCCTGTAAGCGTACACTGTCATGACGATTTTGGTCTTGCTGTTGCGAATTCTATTGCAGGATTTGAAGCAGGCGCATCTTGTGCACATGTTACGATTAATGGATTAGGAGAAAGAGCAGGTAATGCATCACTTGAAGAGGTAGTAATGGCTTTACAATGTTTGTATAATTATCAACACAATATTAATTCATATAAATTATACGATGTTTCAAAATTTGTTTCGAACACTATGGGTATAATTGTACAGCCTAACAAATCAATTATAGGAGAAAATGCATTTGGCCATGAATCTGGAATACATACTCATGGAATAATAAATAATCCACTTACCTATGAGCCTATTAGTCCAGAATTAGTTGGAAGAAAAAGATGGCTTCAAGCAGGTAAGCATGCCGGAACCCACGGAATTAAGGCAATATTAGATGAGTTTGCAATTCATACCACAGATGAACAAATAAGACAAATTGTTGATCGACAAAAGACAATAGCTGACTCAGGTCAACCTATAACCACATCAGATTTACTTTCAATAGCATCAGAAGTAATTAAAAATAAGATATTTGATGAAAAGTTTAAGCTAAATGAATTTCATATTGTTACTGGATTAAATATCATTCCAACTGCAGTAGTGAAGTTAAACATCCACGGTAAAGACTTCATTGCTTCAGATACTGGCGTAGGACCAGTTGATGCAGCTTTGAAAGCAATTCAAACTATTGCTAATGAGATTGCCAGTATAAAGATTCGAGAATATAAATTAGATTCGATCACATGTGTTTCTGATGCATCAGCAGAGGAATCAATTAAAGTTGAAGATAAAGAAGGGAATATGATATCTTCAAGGAAATCAGGTAATGACATAGTTGTAACTTCTGTTCAAGCAGTAATTGATGCAATAAATACGAGCATGTTAAAGAAAGTATTTCATCCAGATACCGGTTAAGATCGAAAGGTAATATCAATATTTTAGATTAGCTGAAATGACCAGATATAAAATATCTCTTCTTGTTGGTGATGGAATAGGACCAGAACTATCCAAATGTGTGGAAGAAATTATAACAAGAATACATGATAAATCATCTTTAAAATTTGAAATCCTTAAAGTAGAAGCTGGAGATAATGCAATGACTAAATATGGATCTGCATTACCCGAAGAATCATTTACAAAAATAAAAAACTCACAGGCCTGTTTAAAATCACCGGTTGGAGAATCTGCAGCAGACGTTATTCTTGTATTAAGACGATATTTTGAATTATTTGCAAATATTAGACCTTCTAAAAACTTTCCAAATGTAGAATCAATTTCTAAAAATGTAGATTTGGTAACTGTAAGGGAAAACACAGAGGATCTATATGTTGGATGGGAATTTTTTTCCGATGATGATACAATAATTTCGTTAAGAAAAACTAGTAGAAGAGCATCAGAAAAAATATCAAAATATGGATTTAAATTAGCATCCAAGAGAACAATGAAGAAAGTAACAATAGTACATAAATCGAATGTTTTAAGAAAAAGTGATAAACTATTTGTAGAAACAGCAAAAGAAATAGCAAAAAACTTCAAGGGAATCGAAATTGAGGAAATGTATATTGATGCTTGTTCAATGGAGCTAATTAGAAATCCTAATCGATTTGATATAATCTTAACCACAAATTTATTTGGCGATATTATTTCTGATGAAGCGGCTCAAGTTACTGGGAGCATAGGTCTAGCACCTGCGGCAAACATTGGAGAAAATTTTGCATTATTTGAACCCGTTCATGGAGCTGCTTTTGATATTGCTGGGAAAAATATAGCAAACCCAACATCATTCATTTTGGCATTAAAAATGATGTTTGAATGGCTCGGGGAAAAACATGAAGATAAAAAAATGTTGCTACAAGCAAATAAAATAGAAGAAGCAGTAACTGACCTATTTATCAATAACATAAAAACAAAAGATTTGGGAGGTGTACTATCGACATTCGAATTCAACAAGAAATTTATAGAGAATTTAGATACAAAAGAATATTATTAAAAGATTCAAGGAGACAACAATTTATCGATCAAATCTTTTAAGATTCTAGCAGTAGCTCCCCATATTAAATGCTCATCTACAATGAATTTGAACATTGTAAGGTTTTTTGTAGAGTTACAAAGGTCTACAGATAGTGATCCATTTAATTTATCAAGTGATAAATTTATAATTTTCTCTACTTCGCAATTTGGTCGTAGTCCTACTGGAATTTTATCTTTTAGAGCAACAAACGGATAAATCAGAATTCTCGAGGTAAATGTATAAGTAGGATTAAGACACCCAACAATATGTTTTTTGTTTACAGTCAAACCAATTTCCTCAAATGTTTCTCTTATCGCAGTATCCACGAATGATTCATCCTGCGCTGAAAACCGACCGCCAGGAAATGAAATTTCACCTGCATGATTTTTTAATACAGCACTGCGTTTAGTTAATAATACTGTAGGGATACAATCAGTAAAGTGAATAATAACCAATACACTAGCAGAACTCAAAGGATTTATCTTATTATATTGTATATTTTCATAAGGTAAAGGATTTTGGCATAATTTATTTCTTAACATTGTATCATATAATTTCTTAAATGATTTCACTGCATTAGTAGTGTTTTCTATTAATTAAAAATTTTTTATATATAATAAACTCTATACTCATAAAATAATGAATGAGAATTATATATGAGCTAAACCCGCCCAAGATTTTTAATGATGAGAACACTATCAATTATAACAATCTAAATCAAGAAATTGATAAATTTGTAATAAGAACTAATACAATTTTAGAATATGTAGACTATATTCACATCACTGATTCTGTTCTAGGAATACCAAGGATTTCTAGTATACATGGAGCGGCCATAATATTAGAAAATATAAAAAATAAAGATATAACACTAAGTTGTAGCGTAAGGACAAGAGATAGAAATATTAGTTCCATAATACAGTTTGTAACACAAGCAATATTCTTAAAAATTAAAGATTTGTTATTTATTATGGGAGATAAACCCCAAATAGAATTAAATTCCAAACCCTTGCAAGCGCTCTCAAAGCCAACTGACACAATTAATATGCTAAATTCTTTTGGTTATAATCAATTAATTAATCTAAACCTATCAATACCTAACAAGATATTGAAAGTCAATGATTTTGAAAAGAAAATTAATTCTAATCCGCATGGGCTGATAACTCAATCGATTAGTTCTTTAAAAGAGATAAAGGAACTAAGTAATTTAATAAAAAGACG
>JBQCGN010000019.1:0-3596 GCA_051955655.1 Candidatus Nitrosocosmicus sp.
TAATGATACTCTTTATTGGAATTATTATAATACAATTTTTATTAAATTATGGGAATCAAGTATTGATGCAATAACTCGGATAAAGGATATTGAAGAGGGGAAATACATAAATGTAGAATTAATACCAAATCCAAAAGAATCAATTAAATTTATTTCAGAAGTAATAGAATCTGCAAATGAAGAGGTATTGATATTACTATCTTCCGAGAATGGATTTTTACGTACTGAAAAAATAGGCGGTTTCAATCTATTAAACAAACTAGCAGCAAATGGAATAAAAATTAGAGTTCTAAATTCTATTAAGAGAACAAATGATAATCCAATAGACAAAATAAAAATAAAGTATCAACATATTGAATTTAGAAATTTACAGTTCCCTTTACATATGGTAATAGGTATAACCATTATTGATAGAACAAAATGTATGATTTTTGAAATTAAAGATGATACGGTCAATGATTATCAAGACTTGTTGGGTTTATCGATATATATCGAAGGCAAATCCACTGCATTGTCATACGTATCTATATTTAACAGTCTTTGGAAGCAGACAGAACTATACGATCAGTTAAAAGAAGCATTTATTCGACTCCAAAAGAATGATAAAATGCAAAAGGAGTTTATAAATACTGCTGCTCATGAATTGAGAACCCCTCTTCAACCAATACTTGGTTTTACAGAATATCTCAAAAAAAATACAAAGGACAAAGAGCAAATAGAATTACTGGAAATCATAATAAAAAATGCAAAGAAATTAAAAAAACTCTCAGAAGATATTTTAGATGTATCAAAAATTGAAATTAATTCGTTAAATCTGAAGGAAGAGAAATTTGCAATCGAAAATCTCATACTAGATATCGTTAAAGAATTCCAACATGGATTAAAGAAAGATAAAAGTATAAAGATCGAATATTTAACAAGGGAATGTAACCAAGAGTTTATTATATATGGAGATAGAAATAGAATAGGTCAAGTCTTCTCGAATTTAATAAGCAATTCTATAAAGTTTATTTTTAAAGAAGGAAAAATATCAATAAGTATAGAAAAGGCTATTGATCAAAATACAGACATAATCATCGTTAAAATTAAAGATACTGGTATAGGAATAGATGATGAAATATATCCAAATCTTTTTACAAAATTTACCACAAAATCATTTCAAGGGACTGGTTTAGGGTTATACATTTCAAAGAAAATTATAGAAGCCCATGGTGGAAAAATATGGGCAGAAAACAATGAAAACGAACAGGGGGCATCATTTTACTTTAGCCTGCCATTAAAAATTACTTGATGTATTAAATATATAAAATATATAAGAATTATTGCCAACCGTAATTAATAAGATTGTTAGAATCATTACAATCAGCCCCAAAGTCGATTTCTTGTTTGCAGGTAAAATCAAGCAACATAATTAACTAAACCACATACCGTATAAGGTGTTTAATGGAAATATTTTCCAAGAATTACCTAGTTATATAAGGTATGCTGTATAATATATGATGTGAGTAAATACAATAACACATATTCAAACAACAGTTCAGAATTTTCATATAATGTCAATAACCAAAATGATCAACAAAGAGATTTTACCGATTCAATTAACAGATCACTAGACCAAACCAAAGATAACATTAACAGATCATTACAAGAATCAAAAAATCAAATTCCTCATTATAATACCATTGTGAACAGCTATCAGGAACAAGCACTACAAACTGTGAGGGAAATTTCAGAAAATTATATTGAATCTCAAAAATCAATTATCCACTCTATTCAATCAGCATGGAGACCATATAATGAGAACTTTAGTAATGTGGTTAACAGCTGGAACTCTCCAGAAGCAGTAACTAATGCATATAGCAGATTTGTAAGCAATGTTGCAGATAATGCAGTATCTTCTTTAAGAGCTACAAACAATATAATATTCTCAAGTCTTGATGCATGGAAATCGACATTACAACAGGTAAAAGACAATTCAAAGCACCTCTTCAATTTGAATACAAATGTAGCAAAAACATTAGAACAAAATTCAAGAGAGTTGACATCTGCCGCTCAGGACGCAAGTTCCAAATTCAACACAGTTACCAACAATAATAATAACAACAAAAGCGACAACAACGATACTACTACTACTACTACAACATCTTCTACCCAATACAGCAAAAAACACTAAAAAAAATATCTAATCTTTAATATTGATAAAAAGATAGTAGTGTTATTCTTAATCACTGTCAACGATAAAGATATCTGCAAAATCATTATATCAAATTCTTTTGAACATATGAAATAACTTTTCCATCTTTGCAATAAACATCTTTCTTATTTATCCATATAACTTATTTAATGAACTTTAATAAGCCTTAGAAGACTTTTGAAAAAATGATACAAGTTTATCTTTGATGTTAAATAGCTGTCCTTTTAGATCACAACTACGAGAAAATGTATAATGGAAACAATAATAATCACACAGTAGTCCCTATCGACAAAAAATTGTATGAGGGAAAAAGATTATCCTTTAGAAAACAAGATCATTTATGAAGATAAAGATAATGGCTTAATTCAAAGAGAAAGTAGCTGAAGAGAAGTCAAAGGATTTAACCTATTTCCTGATGGCAGTTTGCAGGGTTCAGGCATATCTTTTACACATAGTAATGGATTATCCACATCTCATTGGGAAGGAAAATTTATTCCTATAGATGCTGTCAGCAATAACTCGATTTCAACAATACCGATAACCTTCAAGGGACTGGATTCAAATTCGAATAATAGATTTATTGTGCATAGAACTTTTTTTTCAAATGATGTTGATGAATTTAGATATTTAGATGGGCTTGTATGTCTAGCAGAAGGAATATTTGATTTAAAAGACAACTGTTTTAAAAGCACATGATACGAGTGGACAAAAGCTAGTTTGCAAGGCACAATAGTTGTACATATAAACGAAAATGAGTGAACACAATACAATGATCACGATTCAATTAATGCCAGAGGGCGACTAACACATCTATTATGTGCCTGAAATTGAATTATAATTTTGACTGAAACCGTTATCAAAACAGATTCAGGTCCGATGGAAATCATTTGGGTCAAAGTATGTACCATAAAATAATTCAATAAATTATAACTTGATTTGGGACAATTAAAAAGTTAGACATTTTTACAAACAGTTAGATAATAATGGATGTATGAATATCAAATACAGATATGACATCTGGTTTCCAACAAATGAAGTATGAGGAGTTCAAGAATGAGGTGTCACAGCGATAAAAAAGGTATCCGTGTATTAGGAATAGCTGAAAGCTTTAAAAAAACTAGTCCCTATTCCATCCTTGCAGGATTAGTAATACGACGGGATCTGACAATTGACGGTATGGTTTTTGGGAAAGCGACGATCGAAGGAGATGATTCTACAAAATCCATCTTGTCTATGTATAAGTCACTAAAAAGAAATGATATTAATTGTATAATTCTTGATGGCCTCATTATCAGCATGTATAACATAATAGATGGTGAAGAACTCGAAGAAAACACCAATGTTCCTGTTATCGCGATATCATTTAAAGAGTCGGAGGGACTGGAAGGAACCATACGAGATC
>JBQCGN010000020.1:0-6497 GCA_051955655.1 Candidatus Nitrosocosmicus sp.
GTTTGATTGTTAGAATGAGAAGCGATTCCAATGGTATTATTATTTAGCATATTACCATTTATATTTGCTGAAGAAGTTCCCGTAATATATACGGCAATTTTATTATTGTTCAGATTAAGGTTTTCAGTTTTTATACCTTTACTTCCTGCAACATATATACCAGATTGAAACCCTGAAATCGAACCATAACCTATTATGTTAACATTTGTTTGTCCGCCAACCATAATTCCTACCTTATTGCTATTTTTACCGGGCCCCATTATTGAAAATCCATTTAAATCTATTTTTATATCACCAGTACCTACGATTAAACCGTCAGTATTACATATTAAATTTGAAACTAGTTTGACATTTCCTCGTATAACTTGACCACATGCAGGATTAACAGATGTAGCCAAATCATTTGTACCAGTAACAGTGGAAGCAGAAGGGGATGCACCAGTATAAATTGTTTGATCACCTATACTAACTGAGTCAGTAGAAGAGGTAGCAAAAATATGCGGAATACTAGTAATAAATATAGAAACAAATAAAAAAATTAATGGCAAAACAATTACTATGTAATTTTGTAGATATTTACAGTAATTTGAAAATATTATAATCATTCAATCAAAATCTATATTATTTAAATATATCAACATTACCATATGAATTTGTAAAAGTAAAAAAAACTATTTCAATGATCATTAGTTTAACAGAATAACCAATATCAAAAGTGCATTGAATTTTTTAGATCATATAACATACCCAACATTTTTAAACAATTTGAAAAAACATCGTTAATAATATTGCTACGGAGAGTATACTTAACGCCATACGGCGTCGGATTGGGTCATGCAAGCAGACTTTTGTTTTTAGCATCTAAACTCAAAGAATCCGGGTATGAATCAAAGTTTTCCTCTTTTGGTGAAGCAGAGAACTATTTGAATATTCATGGCTATATATGTAACCATATTCCACCTGTAGAGTTTTTATGGGGAAGAGAAGGAGAATTCTCAACTAAACACAATATTACAAAGATCCCACAATGGATAACAAATCTACCAATCCAGATTAACAAAGAAATAAGATATATAAAAAATTATGATCCTAGTATTATAATATCAGATTCAAGAATATCCTCATTAATTGCAGGAAAATTGTTAAATATACCTACCATTTTGTTAATTAATCAAATAAAGCTTCTTTTAACTCCAGCATTAAGGAAATATCGAATTATAAAATTTTTTGAAACATGTTTTGGCGAATTTATGGGCGGGCTATGGAGTGCTTCTGATAAAATATTAATACCAGATTTACCTCCGCCGTATACAATCTCTGAAGAAACAATAAATACAGTTATTTCAACGAAACCCAAAATAAACTATATTGGATTCATAGCACCAAAAAAAAATGTCTGCGAAGAAAAAGTTGATGATGTCGCCAGAGCCATTGAATTGGATAAAAATAGAATGTTAATTTTTGTTCATATTAGTGGACCTCAAGAAACGCGGAAACCAGTAATTTTAAAAATTATGGAGGCATGTAATAAGATAAATAATATTCAATTTATTTTCTCGGAAGGTAAAGCAAATGGAGACACCAGTCCAAGAAAAATCTCCAATAACATTTGGTATTATGAATGGTGTCCATGCAGAGATGAAATCTTTCACCTTGCTAACATACTTATAATAAGAGGAGGACATACAGCAATATCTCATGCAATCCAATTTGGAAAACCATTTATATCCATACCCATAGAAAATCACGGAGAACAAATTTCTAATTCAAATAAGATAGAAAAGATGGGGATTGGTAAAAAAATAGACCCAAAATTATTGAGTGTTAATATAATAAAAGAATCAATAGAAGAACTAATTTATGATGAAAAATTTAGGAAAAAAGCATTTGATTTAATGGAAATAAGCAATAGATTAGACGGAATCAAGAATATCAAGGATATCATCTTTTCTAATATCTAAAAAGGTTTTTGTAATTTTACTTGCACGTATTTCCACCATAGTAATGGATTTCTTAAATATCGATTCAAAGGTTTCCTTTTCTAAATCAAATAAAGAAGTTTCACAGCTAAAAGAGTTTCGAGTAATTGAAGGTGTGTTGATGTCTTTAAAATATTGTAAAATGTTTTTGTATTCAAAATTATATATAAGAGGAGTTAAAGGGATCCTGCCTAAATCATAAGTCGCCATAACATTCTTTTTTATAAACCATAAAGGGTGAATATAAGATACAAACGGAAGACAAACAAAATTGTCATTCATCTTTATTTGTAACAACATCTTAATAATAATTTCTTCCATTATCATTTTAAATAAAGTCTTTTTTATCAAAGTAGAAATATGTTTATTTTTAATGAGGGACTTCCGTATTTTTAAACGAGTATAAGAAATATCAATTAGATGTATATTCAATATAGAAACAGGATATTTTTTAATTATTATTTCAAACAACTTTAGAATTCTCAGTAATTGATCCCTATTGCTATAAAATATAAATAAATCGGGAAAAAAACCATTATTCAATAAAGATATTAAAGACAAAAACGAATATTCGTCGCTATATAGAGGACATGCAACTTTTTCATTTTGAAAGTTAAAGGGTATTATACCATTACCCTTTTTTAAAGATAAACTAACATAAGCAAAATCAGTTCCTATCAGTATTATCAATATTTTATCTGCATCGAATGTGTTTTTTACATATTTATTACCAGTAGAGAGACTAGATAGTTCACTCGCAATAAGAAATTCTATATCCTTTTTGAAAAATAAAACCTTATCATCTTTTAACATACTCTTTTTTGATGTTGTAACAGTAATTGAGAATTTTTCTTCGGGTAGTAAAAGTTTTTTGCCAATTTTTAAAGCACTTTGAGATATTACATCATAATCAATAAACATTGGTTTAGCTATAAACACAATATTTATGCCAGCAATTTTACTTATTAAATCCATAACAAAAACCATTTCATCATTTTTCCCAAGTTGAATAATAAAATAGATACCATCTCTTTTTATTGAAGAAATAGCTACGTTATTTTCCCATAGTGTATTTCTGATTAATTTTTTAAGGTAAGTTAAAAAAGTATCCGATTTAACTAAAGATTCGATAACAATAACCTTGTTATTATTCTCCATCGTATCTCATCCAAATAGAGATCAAATTAGAAACATCAAGAATCAATAAACTGTAAAATATTTTGTTTATCAGAAGCATTTGGCAATTGTTCTAGATATTTTTTAAAATATATTTTCGCTAAATCTTCATCACCCAATTCTAAATGAACTATTCCCAAGTTTTTGTATATTGGGCCAAACCTTATCGGATTGATCTCTATTGCTTTAAGATAATTTTCTTTTGACAAAGCATAGTTTTTATTTTTAAGATAGTAATTTCCCAAGCCTCTATATGCTAGGTAAAATTTGGGATTCAGTTCAATAACTTTTTCATATAATTTAACACACTGGATATCATTCTCTTCATTTAAAATTCCAGCCAGCAAGCATAAAATCTGAGGATTAATCCTTTTATCATCATCTAAAGAAGCAATATCAACATGAGAATTTAAAATACTAATAGATTCATTTAGTCTTCCTTGTATTTTCAATCTTTCAGATTCAAGATACGCCCGGTTTGATTTAGCAAAATTAAATACTTCATTTTTGAAAATGTCAGCCATATCTTTTGGATATATCAAAATGGAAAAGAAATCGTCTTGTGACCATTCGTCTTCAAATTTATCTTCAGGAATAGCCCCATAAGAATCAGGTTCAGGAACATATGTTATAATCCTACTTTCTTTATCATCATACCCGCATGCGATAGTTGCAAATTGAACTACATCTCCTATTCCAGGCAAAACTACAATAATTGGAAATCCCTGACTCACTCTTTTTTTTATATCAGTGATTGACCCTCGATAAACAATAGACGAAAGATTTAGTTTTTTTTCAATAATTTCCAAACCTTCTATGAAAACTATGCCTTTGAAATTTTTATAAAGATTAGATCTTTTTTCAATTTCTGCAATAGGTATTTCTTCACCCCAAAACCTAGTTAATACATTCAGTACAAGAGGAAAAACAACGTTTTCTTCTTTTTTATTCACTAAAGGCAATAATATATGGTTAGTATTTTCATTTCCGTTATTTCTTTGCATATGCTATAAAAATAACAACAAGAAATAAAAATCATAATGTCATAGTAGTCAAAAACTTTAAAATAATATAAGCATAAAGGTTATTTAGAGATGGATCCAAACTAAACAAGTCAATTTAACATCAATCTTTACATTTACCCATTTAATAATATTCAAATCATAATGTTCAAAAAAATAATAATACCCTGAGAAAGTTATAATTTCAAGAAGTTTTCTATCAAGTATCTCCCATGTCTTCCGCTTTTTTCCGGATGAAATTGTGTTCCATATAGGGGTTTACCTTCAAAGCAAAAGAATTCATTTTTACAATGAATTGAGCTACCTAATAGCGAAAAACTTTTAGTTAATGTTGATATACAATAATTATGACTTTCAAACATTTCTACCGACAAATAATTTGGTAACAAATTTGTAGGTTTTAATATATCTATCTTTACAATATCCCTGACCTTTTCAATTTTCTTTAATGTACCACCCATAGTTAAAGCAAGTATTTGACCACCATAACAAATCCCCAATAAAGGTTTATCAAGGGCATAACAACCTCTAATAATGCTAGAATTTAATTTATTAATAATTTTAGAATTTTTTTGTCTACCAGATAAAATAACATTATCATATTTCTTCAATAGATCATTTAAATATTCTACAGTAAACAGATTGTCAGAATTTAAACATGACCAATCAATATTAAAGTCATTTAAGTATTCTATAATATTAAAGAGGTAAGGAGAAAAATTATTTATTAGTAAAGTTTTCAAAATCTTTTATTGATTATAGCATATCAAAATATTTTAGTTTGCTTTTAAAAATTAAATATAAAACAACTAATAAAAAAGGCAATGAGTCAAAGAAAACCGATTCTATTAATAGATGATTCTATCAAC
The DNA here is from genome assembly GCA_051955655.1 of Candidatus Nitrosocosmicus sp. Taxonomy (GTDB): domain Archaea; phylum Thermoproteota; class Nitrososphaeria; order Nitrososphaerales; family Nitrososphaeraceae; genus Nitrosocosmicus. The sequence continues at coordinate 5,047 of JBQCGN010000020.1, forward strand.
TCTCAAAGAATAAGAAAAATATTTCAAGAAAACCAAATTGAATATGTAGAATATCATATAAAAAAATTTGATGAAAGTTGTTGCGGAGAATTACCTACAACAAAAGCCCCTTCAGTAATAGCAGTTGAAGGAATTTTTAATGAAGACAAAATAGATGAATATATCAACAACTTGAAAAAGAAAAAAAACGAGAGAAATCAACCCAATAAATTCAATTGGAAATCAGAAGGAGGTGAAAGTGCTTACTGGTGATTCTGTCTCAAATAAATCTAATCAATAGAAAGATTGGTTCTCAAAAAAGAATGTGCATCGTCGATCTTTATCCTTTCTTGGTTCATCGAGTCTCTGTATCGAATTGTAACAGTGTCATCCTCAAGTGTCTGATGATCAACCGTAAATGCAAAAGGGACACCTATTTCTTCTAAACGGCGATATCTTCTACCTATAGAACCAGATTCGTCATAAAATACATCAAAATCTTTTTTTATAAGAGATAATAGATAAAATGATTTTTGTTTAAATTCTTCCTTTTTTAAAAGAGGCAATACACCTGCTTGGATTGGAGACAGATATGGTTTTAGCTTTAATAAAATTCGATCATCTTTTTCCCTATCTATAAAATAAGAATGTTCTAATATCGAATAAATACAACGATCTATACCTAAAGATAATTCAAAAACATGTGGTAATATTTTTTCTTCATCATCCATAACATTAAGACTTGTTTTACTGATACTAGAATGAGACAAGAGATCATAATCCGAACGATAATTGCAAGCTACAAGCTCCAACCAACCAATTGATGTATCAACTTCTAAATCAAAAGCAATTCTAGAATAAAAAGCCTTTTCATCTTCGGATAAACGTCTAAGACGTAACCTTTTACTAGAGATTCCAGTTTTGTTAAAAAACTCAACCAGTAAGGATAAATAATACGCAACTAGCTTATTTGGAAGTATCTCTTTTTGCAGAGCTTGTTCAGCGGTGACTTCTATTATCTGACCATCATAAATTCTTAATAGAGTGTATTTGACTTCATCAAATTTTGGCAGAGTATTTAATTTATTTGGATTGCAAAATATCTCAATTTCGGCTTGGTAAAACTCTCTGAGACGAAGGAGCCCTTGGCGGGGAGAAATCTCATTTCTAAAACTTTTACCCACTTGTGCTATACCCAATGGCAATTTTCCGCGATTTACTTTATAAATTCGAGGAAAATCGACAAAAATAGATTGACATGTTTCTGGCCTTAAATAAGCTTCATCATGATTCGGACCGATCTCAACCTTAAACATCATATTAAATCTTTCAGTTGAAGAAAATGCCCCTCCGCAATTCGGGCACTTGATATCATGTTCACTACTTAGAATATCTACTTTATCATTCTGCAACCTTTCGGGAATTTCAAGGTTAGTTTTTTCGTGTATTAATTTATCTGCTCTAAAGGAACT
>JBQCGN010000021.1:0-4790 GCA_051955655.1 Candidatus Nitrosocosmicus sp.
GGTGAAAAATAAACTTGAATATATAAAAGGTAACTAATTCACATATTTGTATTGATCGCAGATACAAAAATATAATTCTCGAATTTTAATCTGATTGTATTATATGCATTAAATTAATCAATTGAAAAAATGTGATTTTAATATAAATCAAAAACAGATTAGGTCACCAAATCCGATTTAAAGATATAATATTTTTGAATATATAAACAAATAATATATTTTGCTCTGTTAACTTGACAACACATCGATAGATTGAAGACCTGGTTAGTTACTGGTAGTAAGACAAACAAAGAGCATCTTCTTAAGGTGTATGCTATAGGACGCATTTGTAATTTCTTGGTTCATCCAAAACAACAGATATGGTCAAAGTATTATCTTTTTTACACACAGTCAAATGAAACCATATTTATCGATCTGGAAGTAGATTCAGAAAAAAGCCAGGAAAATCATGATGTAAAAATAAGAAAGATATCTGAATTTGTAGTTAATGAAACAATTAATCAGGTTGGTTATTGAGAATTTTTATGGCGATTACAGGATGCAACAAAGCCTAAAGACAAGAGAATTCTTGTACTATATAATCCAAAAAAAAGGAAAGGAAAATGGTTGTTGTCACAATGAGCGCTTTCTTCTGCCCGGTATTGTTTGAGTATGTAAAGCATCCAATAGTTTCAACAGATAGCAGGAGCAGAGCAAGCTGTTATCCTCTTTAATGATATAGATTAAAACTAAGACATCATCTTCATTGTCCTTTTGATAAAATAATCACTGATAGAAAGAACAATACAATACATAGTAGAATCGAATTTAGATAACTAATTTTCACACTAGAAAGAACATTGCAATTGGATCGTTAAAAAGCGGTCGAAACTGTTTGCATCAATATGTATAACAAGAAATTAAATATTTATTATATTGATGCCTATTATCATTATAAATGAAAAAAGATTTTATAGTTGCCAAAGTTGAAGCCTCTACGGATGGTTCTCCCTATATATACGTGACATTTAAAGATCCTAATGAGTACTATAAATCTAGTGAAAAGCAAACAAACCCATTTGGCTCCAATGTGATGGCATTTACTTCGCCAGAAGACTTGATGAAAAATTTACCTAAAGCTATGTCAAACATTACTAATATGTTTGGCGGTGGAGGTAGCTTCAATGATTCTCCCACATTTAAAGTCACTATGAAAGAGTATGACGATCTAAAAATCAAAGTAGGTGATAAGGTTACAATAGAAGTTCAAAGATTTGAGCATAATGAAATTTGAATTTCATATATTTTCACTTAAGTCTTATTTGATATAATATTTGCTAATGTCCACTCTCCAAATCCATATGTTTTGATTTATATGATTCAAAATTTTCATGCTGTATTTGATCATCCTTTGTTGTCATTATTGCACCACACTTAAAGCAAAAATAACTATTTGTTATCAAATTCTTTGAATCATAATTGGAAGATTTTATGACAAAGTCATTATTACTTTTTTTTGCAACACTACTATTAGAATAAAAATCCTTTTTATGCCCATTATTATTGTCATCAAGAAAACCTTCTTTTTCTCTACCATCATCATCATCCTTATATGACATTCTAATCTCACCACCTCCATATTTTATTTAAACTTTAAATTAATGAGGAGCAATTTAATTAAAAATTAAAACAATATATATGGATATGCGTATGCATATAATGGATTTAAAACTAGAAAATATTTATTTATTTATTTGTCAGTTCAACTATTTAAAGCATATGGATATTTTTTTAAAAGATTACCATTGTTTTTTATCAGCACGATTGTATGATTTATGAATAACGTAAAAAGAATGGCAAGATATTATAAATGCTGCAAGGGTCATTTTAGTTGCAAAATCCAAATTCCAAGGGGTCTTAGGATTAGGGTACTTTATAGATATTTCATCAGGGTTAGTTGGCTGATGTAACAAATTGAATGTTATAAGTGATCCCCATACTGTAAAATTATAGACAAATTCATAAGCAGATACAACAATTAAAATCACTGCTACTGTTCCAAAAACGTCTTTGACTATTTTTGGCGTCCTTTCAACTTTTTTAGAACCAATTTTTGTAACACAGAACCAGGACAATACAGAAAATATAGCTAAATAAGTAACTAATTTACCGCTTCCATTAAAAAATAGATCATTTTTAACAATCGTTTCACCTATACTTATAGTCCCCGTAGTTTTATATTCAACCCAACTCCAGTACATACCAAATGATGTTATATATAACATCATAAAAGCCGAAAAATAAAAAATAATTACATAAATATGAAATGAAGTTAGTTGACCAATCCTTCCTAAAATCAATTTATTCATAATAATTTAAAAAAAGTAAAAGATATAAAACTACCTTCAAAAGCAAGTTTAAAAAATTTTTCTCTTATGTTATCCTTTTGTCATATTTCTTTAACCATATATTTTATACAATTTAAAAGTTCAATAGCATCTCTTTCTTTCAAACTTATTCTCTTTTTTGAAACAAATTCTTCAAGATCTTCTAATTGTTTTTTTTTCTGGGGCAATACTTGTTTTGATTTGTTCAATATATCAGTATATGTTCTATATGGAAAGTAAGTCCTTTTTGCTATTTTTAATATAATATTTTTTGTTCCTTTATCAATCAATTTATTTTTATAAGCTAAAAATAAATTATATCTTATATCTATCAATGCTTCTGATTTATAACCAGTGTATCCAGTGAAAGTTACTGCAACTTCGTCGTCTGAATCAATGATGCCATTTAAATAGAGATTAAATATTTTTCCTATTCCAATCATACCAAATTTTTTTAATTCTACTGCTCTTAGTGCACCCAAACTAGAAGAACCGAAAACTTTTACATTTTTTTTTCTTAAAAGATTGTAAACTTCAATAGGTGTAGGAGGATAATCTTGGAGGAAATACCCATCAATCAGTCCTACAAATTTAACTGGCGATGGTATTAATCGTAAAAGGTCTCCTTTTTTGGCAGGCAGTCTATAATCTGCATCAAGAATTTCTTGTGCTTTTTCTATCGATAGTGTTGGGCCTAAGAAAATTACAGGTTTAAGCATTTTTTAAAGCTCACTTTTGCCCTTTTACCGACTATTGATTTATTTACCTTGAATGTTTCCAATCCAGGAACAATTGCCCTTACAACAGGAATATTTAGTTTTGGATTAGTCAAATTGACTATTATAGCCTTTTCTAATCCTTTTTCCTTGAATTTAGACAAGATAAGTTTCACATCATCTAAAATATCGTCATTATAATAAGACTCTATTTCTGGAAATGTAATTTGTTTTGTAGATTTTATAAACTGCCAAGATCGTTTATCATCACTATCGTCAAAATCGTATTTCATTTTTCTCAAGTCATCCCTTGAACCTTGAATATTGGCTGCTCTTGATTGTGAGACTTCGGTAATAGATCTAATTAAAGCAATTCTCGAATCAGGATGAGTACCATGACCTTCGACCAGGTAACCATAATCATGATTAATCCACTCAACACTACTTGCAATAAATGTAGGTATACCAATGTCGGATGTAATATCTTTAACAATTAAAGGAATTTGACAAACCTCGAATCTTTTTAAAAGTTTATTACAATATATGTTACCAATATCATTCAAAATAACATCAGAGAATAGGGTATTATCATCAATGAATTTTTTTGGTTTGATATTATTTAAAATTAAACCATTTTGGATGAAAGAATTTTCTATTGTTCTAATAATATGAAACTGAAATGCACTTGATACAAATTCAGCGATACTTGTAGAATCTCTTTCAACTACCTCACATAAAGCATGACAAATAGCTTCTTCCATAACATTTCCAGATGCTAGTCCATTAGTATGATAAAAAGCATAAGGGTTTAATGATGGAGGTTTAGGAACATATTTAAAAATTACCAAAGGAGATGGAACTAATATGCTTTTTTCATTTAAAAGATCAAAACCTATGCAATAATCCATTATCATTTTATCATCTAATGAAAAAGACAATGGTTCTACAACATCATCATATTTCAAAACATTATAACTTTTAGACAATTCCTCATAACTTCCACGTATCAACTTATATGGGTAATTTTTTGGCAAAGACGAAAAACGTTCGATACTCTCCATAATTGCACTGGCCTTTGCATGATTTTTTGTAGGGCCTTTTCCCCCATAAACCCAGATATAATCCTCCGTCCCTGGAAGAACTGCTGAATAATTTGGTATTTTTAGTCGGTCCATATCTGTAATATTTGCAAGCCTGCTGATTCCAATTTCAGTTATCATCGGTACAACCTTTTCTAAAGTCACTTCTACAGGTTGGATCCGTGAGGTTCCATCAGAGGTCCATTTTTTTCTTGATTTTAAAGTTAATGACACGTTATTTTCCAATTATTGTTATTATAGTGTTAATAATCAAACATCATTTTAATTGTTGTTTTTATGTTTGCAATATTAAGATCTTTACACTTTTTCAATAAAAAATAATTGAAACAGAGTCAAATTAAAATAAATCAAATTAATTAATATCAAGGTTAAGTATTTATATTATAAATTCTTTTGTGGAATTACCTTGAGTTCAATAAATATGGAAGCAGAGGTTATTAGTGAAATTTTACTAAAAGCTGCTAGTGAACCTGAATTCAGGAAAAAGCTGATAAAAAATCCAGAAAAGATATTAGAGTGTTATGCGATATCAAGAGAAGCAAAATACATAGTGCAAAAAAGTATCAAAGATCTTATACAATAAAAGCCTTTTTATTTATACATAAATA
>JBQCGN010000022.1:0-9376 GCA_051955655.1 Candidatus Nitrosocosmicus sp.
TTGTGAACATCCTCAAAATAACCTTAGATGGTAAGAATGAGAACAAACATAAAAAAAGAAAAAAGTTGTAAATAAGAATGAATCTAATAAAAAATACAAAGGTTTAAAGTTTCTCAAATCCATTTTAACGAAACTATTATTCAGTTTATGAATATTAATTTAATTGAGTAATATGATTTAATATTATGTTAATGTTAAAGATACTCTTTTTATAAACATCATATAAATAAGTAAAATGGATTATGTAAATTAATAATCAATAATGGATGGCGGAGAAAATCACTGGAACAAGGTCTATACATCTCATAATACATTCATTGGAAATGCACCAAGTAGTTTTGTCATCTTTGTTTTAATTATAAAAGATCAAACAAAATACAAAAAAATACTAGACCAAGGGGCATGTCATGGTAGAGACTCTATATTTTTCGCATTAAAGGGATATGAACTAGGTGCAATAGATTACTCTGTTGTTGTAGTTGAGATACTTGGCAAAATAGCAAAGGAAAAAGATTATTAATAAATATGTCAGGTCTTTGATGTCAAAAAGAAGCATCCACCTTATCAGGATGGCTATTTAGATATAATTTATTCATATATGCTACTGAAAATGCGATTTTCACTTGATGAGATTCATTTGATGCTATCAGAAATAAGAAAAGTACTTCAACCACTAGGCTTCATTTTTTTTGTCAGAAACCACATTGACAAATTTTATGGTAAAGGTCAGAAGATAAGAAGGAATTTACAAGATATTGCTTTCGATTGATTTTTTACAAAAACAAATATACATTCATTGGTATCATCTGAAGCTTGAAATACTCATGATAAAAGAAGAGTATGGATAACCTGTTACTCTTTATCTTAAGACTAGAAAAAAAAGTTAAATGATTATTTAAGCTCAAGAAATTGAAAAAGTTATTTTTAAGTAATGTATATTGAGAATAAAATTATAGATTTTATATTATTTTTTTTTAATATTGATTTTGAAAACTAATTCAAAACCTAGATATGTACCTGCTTCTATGTGGTAGGTAAATAACAGAAATATAATTTTTGCATATAAACAGGTATTAAATGACTTTCTGTGGTCTTAATTTAACAACTAGCAAATAAAGTTATTACTCAACTATATTTTAAAAAGTAATATCAAATTTCAAATGTGATATAATGCAACACGTATGATTATTTGAAGCCTACTAACTCTACCACTATCTGTTATAATGTTAACATCATTACGAGACAAATATTACCAATATAAAAACCATAATTTAGGCTTATATTAATCCATTCATTCATCCTCAGCTACCTATTAATATTATTACAATTAAAAAAAAGATAAAATATTCGATTAAAATGTCCATTATAACTTTTCTCAAGTCTTTAGGCCCTGGCTTAATTACAGGTTCATCTGATGATGACCCGTCAAGTATTGCGACCTTTGCCCAAGCAGGAGCAAAACTAGGGTTTGGACTGTTATGGACAATAATATTTTTTTATCCTTCAATAATGGTGATTCAAGAGATATGTGCCAGAATTGGCCTTTTAACTGGTAGAGGTCTTGCAACAATAATAATAAAAAAATATTCAAGAAAAATTGTCTTACCCTTAATTTCTCTTTTGTTTATTGCAAATACAATAAATATTGGTGCAGATATTGGTGCAATGGCTGCTTCAACTAGGCTGATGATACCTCAAATACCTTTGAATATCTTTAACATATCTTTTACAATTTTTATACTCTTTGCTATTATTCTAATACCATATAAAAAATATGTTAGAATATTAAAGTATCTAACGCTTTCACTTTTAACATATATAGTAACTGCGATTATTGTAGGTGGTAATTGGTATCAAATATTAATTGCTACTATAGTTCCTCATATTGAATTTACTACGGATTTTGCTACAATGTTTGTAGCTATTCTTGGAACAACTATTTCTCCTTACCTATTTTTTTGGCAAACCTCTGAAGAAGTAGAAGAAGAGGTTGAACAGCATAAGATAAAAGAAATTGGCAAAGGAAAACCTTTGGTTTCAAAAAAAGATGTCAAGTCAATGATAAAAGATACTGCAGTTGGCATAGGTTTTGCACACTTTATCACATGGGCAATTATTATTACTACTGCAGGAAGTCTGCATAACCATGGTATTACAGAAATACAAAGTGCAGAACAAGCAGCAAAATCTCTGGAACCGCTGGTAAAGTCATTTCCAAATTCAGGGGAGATCTCAAAGTCCATTTTTGCAATTGGAATTATTGGTACCGGTTTATTAGCTATTCCGGTATTAGCTGCATCTACTGCATATTCTCTATCTGATACCTTTAGATGGAAGCAAGGCTTAAGTAAAAAGTTCGGACAAGCAAAGGCATTTTATTTAGTTATAATGATAAGTGGAATAATCGGATTAGGTATGAATTTTCTTGGCATCAATCCGATTAAAGCTCTAGTTTATGCATCAGTAATTAACGGAGTTGTATCGGTACCTATTCTATATGTAATAATGAAAATAGCTAATGACAAAGAAATTCTCAAAGAGAATACAAACGGTCGTCTTACAAATATTATTGGTTGGCTAACCTTTATTATTATGGCTATTTCCACAATTATAATGTTATTAACTTTTGGAAAGTAGACAGACTATCTTTTTACCCTTTTTATGTGGATGATTATCTTTAACTGTATTATTTTAGATTTTGGAATATATCGCTCCTTTCTAATTCTAAAATACAATTAGTTATAGTCAAAAAGTAGTTATTAAAACAAGTAGAAATTGAATTCAATCACCAATAGAAAAGGATTCAAATCAACTTGAGAAAGAAATTCCTATTGGTATAAAATAAATAAAAATCATATGAGAACTTTAGAATCATTCAATCTTCAAAAATAGCAATATTTGCGAAATAAATTCTTAAAAATATATTTAGAAATTGTAAATAATAATTTTTGTTACGATAATTCATTTACTATTTAATTGAGCCAAGTAATTTAGATTTGATTCCAGCTTCACCATATTATTCTGCATCCATCCATTTCTTAGAAAAAGAGATTCATTTTTTTCTGATGCTTGACTTTTCTTTGTTACACTAGTTGAAGAATATGAAAGTAGTTTTCTACCTTTACCCCTATAACTTTTCCATTAGTATAAAGTAAAGAGCTGATGGTGCATCCCTTACTAGTTAAAGGATAGCAAAATTACTAATTAGAAAATTTGAAAAACAAGTGAAGAATTCAGATATAATACAGAATTTTGCTGTCCATGATCACTTAATATTCCAGTTGTATTTTTTTGAGTACCATTGTATTGCCAATAGATATTACTTGTCGTCATTCTCTTAAGCTGAATGAATTTCCAAGATTGGAGAAACAAGTTTCTATTTAGAGTATGTTTAACAAAAAGTATTGCAAGATTGTTGAGGTTAATATCCTATTTAATAACTATAATAAGGCGCCACTTGATAAACCATTAATAACATCATTATTTCTTATAACAGTATTGCTAACAGTTATTATTATTATTGTTGTTGTTGTTGGCGCTCCATTGCAGTTACAGATGAATCCGGAGACGGATTTAGATATTGTTTGAGTTGTTCCATTGTATGCAGTAACTTTTACTACTAAAGGTATAGTAGAGTTATAAATCTTTGAGAAAACGCCATCATTAGATATAGTTTGAGAAGAAACATTATTGATATTAATTTGGACTCTATTCATGAGTATTGTTTGTAAGATTTTTTTGCAAAACGCCAGTATATTGACTATCATTATTGCGAGGTAATTGGCTGCCATCAATCGACATAAATCCATTTACGATACCTTCTGGCGAAAGGGAAGAAGAGTTATTTAATGGATAAGACATCCGAGAGTTTGACATTCCTATACCAACAGATAATATGAAAACTAAAATTACAATAGAAATGAGAATGTTGTAGTATGACATCAAAAACCATTGAATAGTAGTACATTTATTAAACTTTTAAAATGCAATTTTGATCTCATGTGGTTAATGAAAATTTTTTACAAAATTAAAAGATAAGTAATATGTCCGAAAACGAATAATTAACAAAAAAAATAATATGATCATTATTTTCTGAAAAAGCCTTCCATAATTATCTCATTTAATGGTTTTCTATCGTTGGGATTTTCTTTTTCCTGCAAATTAAGTGGCAAATTCTCTTTTGGTCCTCTCTTTCCAATTGCTATCATGGCCATTATATCAAAATCATCAGGAATATTCAAATCAATTCTTGCCTTCTGGTAATCAAATCCCTGCATCCCATGGGCGACCAAACCTCTTGACGAGGACTCCAAAGATAAATTCTCCCAAGCAGATCCTGTATCATATTGATGAGTTATAGAAAACTTTCCGTTATGTTCAAAGTTTTTATTTGATGTTACAACTACTAATACACCAGCATTTTTAGCCCATATTTTATTTGGCTCTGCCAATAAATCAAATAATTTATTCCAATATTCTGTATTTCTTTTTGCATATACAAATCTCCATGGCTGATTATTATAAGAGGATGGAGCCCACCTTGCTGCTTCAAAAAGTGACATTATGGTTTCGTCATCTAACTCTTCTCCTGTCATTGATCTTGGAGACCATCTGTTTAGGATTAAAGGATTTATCATATACTTAGATGATCTTCTCGCCTGCATAGTTTCAACTGATTTCTCTTTATCTATGGAATCTTCTATGGATATTGTCATATGAACAATGGTTTATTATTTTATTTAAAGGTACATAAAAGATGCATTTCTCCAATAATACAATGACAATAAAAATTATTTTGATATAACAAAAGGTATTTTCATAAATTACTATACCTTGTAACTAATACTACTAATGGATAAAAGATAAAAATATTTGACCCATATGATTTCAGTATCAAGTATCCCACTTTTTCTATTATGACCAGTTCTGATCAATTGATTTAATTGAAATTTAATACCAGATCTTGATAATTTTAACCAAAGATGGTAATGCATATATAATTATTCATACAAAATCAAACGCTCCAGAAAAATCAGAGTTAATTATTATCAATGTAAATAACAAAACGACATCAAGTTCTAAAGTCTTTATTTTTCTATTGAGATATTTTATAATTTTTATTATTATTAAATTAATACCAATACCAATAACATCAACATTTATTCCATGTACAATTTGGATTCTTTTACAGATATGCAATTCATGTCTTCTGAGGGAGCGGACCTGCAAACAACATATTCCTTTAATAGTCAAATAACCTGCATAGGCAATATTATTAGCCACCCATAACAATTTTTCTTAAGAGCCAAATTTTTCTCCGGTCAATAAGGCTTGACTTATTATAAATTACTGCTGTTTTAACTGTTTTTCAAATCATACGCCAAAGCACTTTCATTTTCTTTTAATACGTCCTTTTTAACTGCTCATGAGAGACAACAACAGCACTATATGCTGATAACCAATATTATTATGGATACTAATAACCAAGCTAAACTATTATAGATTGAAACTGTTTTGCTAATACAATTTTATTTTTGTAAGTAGTGAACGCTTTCAATCTATAATATGTCGATTAAAATTTTCTAGTTATTACCATAACAATGAAATATCCATAGCTTGGGATGCAGTTAAATAGATAGGGTGTTTAAATAAAAAGTTGTTTATTTTTAGGGGAAAGGCAAAAAAAACATTGAAAACAAAATTTAGTGGTCAAAAAGTTATCCGTTCAAGTGCTATTAAATTGAACAGTGATTCAATATTTACAGCAGTGTAACTGATACGGCAATGTAACTGATATGTTATATCTTATTGTAAATCAGTTGTGTTTGTTTACTGCTTTGTTACATGATCATCCATTTCTAAATACATTTAGCTAGCATCCTCCAAAACATAATATGAAATGGCCCATCTACAACCAACAACAATCGCTAGCCAGAAGTGGTGGTAAAATATTGTTGGGCTTTGATATCATTAACAATTAAGGTACAGAGCTGCTTTGTTACATGACTCTCTATTTCCAAATGCATTTAGCTAACATAACCAACAAATATTGTGAAATGGTCCTCCTACAACCAATCTCTAGTTAGACTAGGCGAAATCTTGATAGGATTTGATGTCATTGAAAACTGGGATATAGAGTTAAAACAGAAGAATAAAGACAAGGTTGGAGAACCATTTCATTATCCAAACACGTTTTTACTTCTCATAGGACATGCTAAAGTATACTTTCAACTACCCTACAGACAAACAGAAGGTATTGCACAAGGGCATGCAAAAGGAAAAGTTCCATCTATTTTACATTATACTACTATTAGCAGATGAATAAACAGATTGAACATCAAAGTTGAAGATGTCGCTACTATCAAAGAATCCACCAAAAATGCTTACATCATAATTGCAATCTACAGCACCGGTATCAAAATAACAAACAGAGGTCAGTAGACTAGATATAAATGGAATATAAAAAAGTCTATTTTAAGATTCACATTGCAGTAAACATCCAGAGTAAGAAAATCATATCAATAATAAAGGTAACCGATGAACATGTCCATGATAGCAAAGTGTTACCAAAATTAGTTGAATCTATTGCAAAATCAAAGAATGATATCACATTAGTAAGGCAAGGTATTTGCAGATGGCGCATATGATAGTAATGTTGTTTTTGAATGTCTAGCGGACAATGGGTTTTTGCCTTGTATTATAGTAAGAAGAAATGCTAGAGTCAAGAAAACTAATAACACTTTTAGAAACCTATCAGTTGTATCTCAGAAAAACAATTTGCAAGAGTGGAAAGATAGCGTAAGCTATGGGCAAAGATGGATTGCAGAAGCCGTTTTCTCTTCCATAAAAAGAACATCTGGAGAGTATGTTTATTCTGTAAAGTTTGAAAATATGATACAGGAATGATGTAGAAAGCGTCAGTGTAAAATAAAATGATATCTACTTAAGCAAAATAGATAGTAAAATTTAGATTTTAAGAATCATGCAACAAAGCAGTTTCACTGTTTAAAAGTTAAAAATAATATACAATAATAAAATGAGATTATTTTAGTCTTTTTTATATTTGTCAGATTCGTCCTTAGTTATATTAAACCATAATTTATGTCCGTCAAATCGTATTGCAAGATTTTTTGGTATATGGTATTTATCTTTATGAACTACACCTTTCTGGGTCAAGACAAAATCGCTACCGACTTCTTGTACTTCTCCAAAATCTGCATCATCAAGTCCTCTTGCTTCTTTCTCTATTACCTCTTGCCAGTCAATATTAAATTTGGCAGTACTTATATTATTACTTGTAGTTGTAGTGGGGATTTCCAAGGTATTGTCGGTTAATGTCGATTCTGAAATATCCTTTGCATTCATATCATTTATATTTCTTCCATCGTATAACGTATCCTTTGGAGCACTATCATCAATATCCCTATTATTATAATTATCATCCGTTGTAATGGTATTTCTTGGAAGATCAGGATCATTAACCATATCTCTATATGTACCTCTATGAGATATGCTTTTGTCTGTTATGTCAGAGATATCCTCAGGTGTTGTTCTCCTAGATTCATATCTGTCTTCGCGGTTTAAGTAGCCCCGGGTAGTATAGCCTGCAGATTGGTCGGTATTACTAGTAGTTTCATCAATGGGATTATTTGAATTGCTATCAACACTGCTGATATTCTCGATACTTTCGGTGTTCTTGTATTTGTCAGATTCGTCCTTAGTTATATTAAACCATAATTTATGTCCGTCAAATCTTGATACAAGATTTTTTGGTAATTGGTATTTATCTTTATGAACTACACCTTTCTGGGTCAAGACAAAATCGCTACCGACATCATGAACTTCTCCTAAATCTGCATCATCAAGTCCTCTTGCTTCCTTTTTAAGCACATCATCCCAATTTATATTAGAATCTATGCGATCCATAATAGAATTGTGCTATTTATAACTATATTACTTTTATTGTATTTCTATATATTTACAAAGATAATATAACACAAGATAATTGTCTTGATTTTATATTACTAAGATTATTAACAGTAAATTTAAATATTTTTATATATAATATTTTATATGAATATTTCAAAATCAGATAAGTTTTATTGTAAAAACAAGACAAAGATAGGATTTACAAAATTGTTTGCAATGTCTTTTGTAATTTTTGTATCCTTGATAGTCGTACCCATATATACACAGTATGCTCTTTCACAAACTACACTATTTACCTGCAATACCAGTAACGGATTAGGGTCGTCGGCAATGAATTGTTTCACCAATAGCAGTGCAGCTAAAATCAATCCAATTGCCCCCAAAACAAACCAAACTGCAATTGCACCCATGATAAATCAAACTGCTAAATATGCCTTCAAAAAAGCACATTCATTTGCTTTTAACAATTGGCGGGTTTTATTGGAATGTATATTGACTAAGTAGATTATACCAGCGTCAAAATGGACAGATAAATGCCACATAAACATCCCAATATTATATTTACAATACTAGTATCTACGATTAATAATATTGATAAGATATATAGCGGTAGACCACAGCGCCAAAAAAAGAAAAACTAGTAAAGGATATTCTAGCAACGATGATGATGATAATAATAATAGTAATACAGAATAATGACAAGTTCAGTAAGGTATCTTGATCAAAGAATACCGACAACACTTTTGAAATTCGTCTAATAAAGTAGTAGTATCAGTGCAAAATAATACTACTATTTCTTTTTAATATCATTTAAATCAATAGGATCTTTTCTCCTTTAAACAAGAATGTATGTAATATTATTTGATATAGCATTACAGTGTCTATTAGTTATATAATTCCAAAACTTTTGAAAACTCTTGTTTTAAATTTTTTTAGTGTGTTTGTTACATTAAATTCATAGAAAATGTTGTCATATGCTGCAAATAACTTAATCCAATCCTTTTAAATACCCATTCGAATCTACTATTAGAAAATTCAAAGGTATGTTGAGTCAGAATCCAATTCCGAAGGCAGCATCTTTCATTGATTTACTGTTGTTAGAGCATGTAGTAAACCGTCCGTCACTTTTCGGTATGGAATTGGACGAACTATCGATTTATGGGTTTTTTATAGGTAAAATAAATTAAGGATACTCGCACTTTATCTGAAATATTTGTAATGCCTAATTGCTCTTATTCTTTTGTTGGCTGCTGCAGCAGGGCTCGATTTAGTCGGTTTTAACAATAAGATAAATTCTACCGATTATTGTGATAGGCGCTCAGTGTTTTATAAAATTCAAAGGCCTGTCTTCTCTTTTTGGTATAACAATTTTTTGCAATTCTTTTAAATAAATGCTATACCTAGGACTAAAACCGTTATTATCCATATCAAAATGAACATCAACATT
>JBQCGN010000023.1:0-3825 GCA_051955655.1 Candidatus Nitrosocosmicus sp.
GAGCATCCAAATTATCCTTTTCTTTATTTAGTATATCTTTTTCCTCTCTATTGTTTTCAATATTGTATTTGTCTTCTGCAACAAAAAATGCCAAAACTGCATCTCCAATATATTTTAAAACATAACCACCATACATCGATACTATAAGTGACATCTGCTGAGCAAAGGATCTTATTATTGTTGTTAATCTTTCAATTGGCAAGGAGAGCGACATCCGGGTAGATCCTACCAAATCAATGTGTAAAATTACAAGGTTTACCTTTGATTCTAAATATTTTTCTAAAACATTTTGGGTATCCTTAATCGAGATGTTGAAATCTGGTTTAACTTTTAATGCCTGCCATGTTCTTACTTGAGATTCTTTGATGATCGAGTTGATATCAATTACTGCCTCAAGATAGAGACTATTTAATGAATTAGAAAAATTATTTGACTGCTCTGAAACTTTTCTATTGGTTTCGCTTTCAATAACTTGGATTACAATATCTTTATCAAGATCCAATTCGAGTGAAATTATTTCTGGATCGATACCTGAATTATATAAATTGATTATAGTATTTTTCTGTTCCATCGTATTTACCATTTGATTCATTCACCCTTTCTATACATGATTGATAATGATAAAAACAAGATATTATTGCTTTCTCTAAAACTACCGTTATTTTCCACTATGGATCTAAAGATTATTGATTACTTATTTTCTCTTTTTATATAATTAATATGGCAATTCTAAAAAAAAATTAATAGTAATATGTAACTCATTTTTGTACATGGGGTTGATAAAATCAGTACGTATACATTTGAAAATTATTTTGTGTTTGTAAAAAAAGTGCTGTGTTTTACAAAGTTATCGTAGCACTGCTGAATGGAAAATTTATTTCCCAAATGGAGACGGTAAATCTGCTCCTCCAAAAGTATCAGCGGCATTCGGGTCCACATCGTTTAAAGGTTCCTCTGTTACAATGAATTGCTTATAGGTATAGGGATTTACCATGTTTTCTGAAAATTGCAAATGACCTTTATCATCATATTGTCCTAAACTTAATTTATAATTGGAACCCCCTGCATCTACCAGCCAGCCTTCAAATGCCTTGTCTTGCTTTGCCTTTGCTGTAACATCTGAAGTTATAGAAGTTTTACTTCCATTAGTATCAATTGTTAAAGTACCTATTTTCTCTTGGCTAAAACCAGGACCAGGATTTTTTGCTTTATTGATATCTATTGTAATGGGAGCTGCTTTGACTTGATGAACCCCAATGATCATTGTAAATAGTGAAACTGCTATAATTACGGCTAAAAAAATGTTTTTTGAAATCATAAACTTAAAATAATTAAAAAATACTATTATAAAAGCATTAATATCAATCATCCTTAATTAAGATTTTTTGTAAAAAATTTTAAATATCTATACAATTACCTGTTTTAGGATGCAATCTTTGTAATTTACATTTTCTTTTGTATTTAGTCAATTAAAAACGAGCCAAAAAAAAGTTAATATAAAATTATCTATTTTCAAATCAGAACATGATCAATAAAATAAGGTATCTTTTTATTTAATTTTAAATGATAGATCAAAAGCTATCGCTTGTCACCATTCATGATGTTAATCCCTCATGCTCTGAAAAATTACAAAAAATAACTGATGAATTAAATAAATTACAAATAAAATATAATCTGAGCGTAGTCCCAAACTATCAATATAGCAATAATTTAATAGACCACCCTGCATTCTGTGAACAGATCTCCCAACTACTTCAATCAGATAGAGTTGAACTAACTTTGCATGGATATTATCATGAACTGGAAGGAAAGATTGAAGATTATGATTCTGAATCAAAAGAAGAAGAAAAAATTGATCTAAAAAAAGGTCTGGATATCCTGACATCGGTCAAATTACCTAAACCTTTCACCTTTATACCCCCTTCTTGGTTTCTTAGTCGTCAAGCCATAGAAGCATTAAAAGATTTTGAATTTGAAATAGCTGAAGCAAATTCTGATTTGGAGTTTATAAAAAGAGGTAAAAAATACATAATTTCTCCTGTAATGAATTGGGATAAGCAAGGGGATAAAGAAAAAAATAAACAATCACTATCTCTTAATAAAAAAGAATTTTATGATCATTTATTTAATATTGGAGGGGAGTCCTACGGATTATTTAGAATGGCTATACATCCTCCTCATGACCCTGATGAGGCATTATCAGACCAAATAGAAATGATAAAATATCTCATGGAAAAAGAAGAATACTCATTCATAAATTATCGGGATTTGCTTGATTTGTAATTAACCAAGAAAGTCTATATCCATGACGATTTTCCATACTTTTCATTTATTAATGAATTATAAAGATGGAATTCGAGGATAGTACATCTTTTCTTAAAGTAATATTATTTTATCATATCAATTATAAGACGTAGTTTTTTATGTTACCTTATGTCACAAGGTGAGTGGTTTACTACTTATCTGCAATATGAAAATCTAAAGGAGATGTTAAATGTTATTCTTTATACCTCGCAGTCTTTTATGACAATAACTCCATTACTTTATCATATAACATATAATGGTAAAGATGTACTTTTTATCCATACTGGTATAGTTGGAGGAGTTGTTGCTCATTATCATGTTATTGAAACAAAACCGCCTACCAACTTTATAGAATTAAATAAAATGACATCTGATTTTAAGTTTGTAGAAAAAATTGGTAATAATCCCCAATCTATTTATATTCCAATTGTAAAATTAGTTAAATCTACTCTTGTTTTTCCAATTGATAGTCAACCTAACTAATTTAATGTATATTCAATAAACAAATAATTAATAGCATTTTCTCATCAAATTACTTTTTTATTATTTTTCTTGACCAACACTAAATTCTGTGGATTCCAAATGAAATAAATAAAAGAATTATTTACTTTACATTATGTAAATACCGCTGGCGCATTGATTTAATTATATCAAAATACTGGTTTGGATTGTTGTAAATTTTATGACAAATAGTTAATAGTTCTTTTGTCCCAAGGGGTTGATTTTCTGGAAGTTTTTGTTTATGTCTGTAAATTTATCTTCAAAAACCTCTTCCTTTCTTAACAACGATTTTAGTTTCTCGTTTTCATCTACTAATTCATTCAGTTCTTCTGTAGCATGATGGATTATTCTTTTTTGATTGGCAATAACTGCTTCTAAATGTTTGACTCTATCAAATGTTGGTCTATCTGCTATATACTGTTTTAAAATTTCTATTGTTGTA
Source organism: Candidatus Nitrosocosmicus sp. (assembly GCA_051955655.1). Lineage (GTDB taxonomy): Archaea > Thermoproteota > Nitrososphaeria > Nitrososphaerales > Nitrososphaeraceae > Nitrosocosmicus. The sequence goes on from JBQCGN010000023.1 coordinate 3,248, forward strand.
TTGTTCTCTTTTAATACTTGGTTTAACTGTTGCCTTTTGCTTTTAACTTCTCTCTTGATTTCCTCTAACTCATTTTTGAGATTCGTAATTTTAAAAGGAATATCTTGGATTGGAGTTTCAAAATATTCAGATAACTCTGATACCTCATTAATCTTTGACAAAAATTCTCTTTCAGGTATATCCAATCTATAACAGTGGATGACTATGTCTTCAAACAGCTTTTCTATCTGATCTTCAGATATTCCGCATCCAGTTAGAAAATTTCTTATTCTTGATGTGGCAGCGTGCTCAAAGAGGGATATGTTTTTTTTCTTTAAATTCGTTGCAACAAGTCTCATGAGGTCTATGTCTGGGTCATTGATTTTGATCTGCTGGATTATGCCTGAAACAGAACCACTACTAATACCATTGATGCAAGCTATTTTGTCTCGAGGAATTCCTTGAATCCATTCTGAAAGTACTTTTAACTTTATCCTGTGCGGGACAGGATTGCTCACTTTATACTTTACATCTTATTATAGTTGAAAATGTATATAAGTAAATTATTGTAGTATGAAATAACAAGTTCATATCCGTAT
>JBQCGN010000024.1:0-2920 GCA_051955655.1 Candidatus Nitrosocosmicus sp.
AGATCACATAATTAGTATAAGCAGATATATGCACATCAATTAATCAATTTCTTGCCCCCTCATTGCTTTCATATGCTAATCCATCCATCCAACGAACCATTGCTTTATAAATCATTTAGGAGATTGATAGTACAAAAACAACAACAATAGTCGGATGATATTTACGATAAAAAAAATAACAAAAAATATGAAGGATATGAAATTCAACACTTATCCAAATGATTTCAAGAAACAGAAACAGGTGAAGGCAGACCTTATATACTAGATATTAAAGATAAGAAAAATTGCAAATATTCATTTTCCATACCATTTGATAGAGATTAAGCATACAGTTTAAATAAAATTTTAAAACTTTCCATTGACAAAATTTTATCCTTCTCAATGGAAATTCAAAAAATTTTATACATTCAATCTGTTACATACCCTGTCTCGCACCTTATCGATATTTTTTTTATAATTTATTTTATAATTTGACATCCACTATTATAACATAAAACAATGTAATGTATAGAAATGGCAAATCAACTCGTAAATAAATTTCAACCTTATTGTGAAATGAACTTTAATAATTTTCTCTATCTTACATTGGCATTAATCTTGCTATTTGAAAGGATTTTTGTGGCAAACATTGCAATCAAGATTTGTCCTAAGATTCTAAATCACTATTATAGATCTTATGTAATTGCAACTGAGCATTTAAAAGAAAAACACTGTAAGGTTATATGCAGAGGAAAAAAAACTGAGCACGCCATGTCATATACAGATCGAAAAAATACAGGATACTTGCAAAAATATTCAGAAACAAATTAAGAAAACAACAAGATTGGATATAGTAGCAGGCTTTGTAAACTTTAAAAAGATGTATCAGCAGTACTAAAACCAATACAAAATTACACTAGAAATGTAATCATTTCTATTATGTAATAGATCTATAGTTTATTAACACAATTTCTACAAAATTAACTCTGAATGCACTTTTTTGGTTATCGACAAAATTTAAATTAATAGAATGCGATTAATGAAAGCACAATAATTAATATTGCTTTATTTAAATCTAAATTAAAGATTAATCTTTATAAAGCATTTAATAATTAAATTTATAATTTATTTTTGCTAAATATTATTTAGTATGACTTCGAAAAAGCCTCAGATATCAAAGGAAGAGTTAAAACAAAAGCTTACTCCTGAACAGTACGATATATGTGTTAATAAAGGAACAGAAATGGCTTTTACTGGCAAGTACAATAATTACAAAAAACCTGGAATATACAAATGCGTTGTTTGTGGAAATGAATTATTCAGCTCTAAAACAAAGTTTGATTCAGGTACGGGATGGCCCAGTTTTTACGCTCCGCTAAAGAATGAAAATATCAAAGAGGAAATAGATAATAGTTATTCTATGAGACGTGTTGAAGTTAATTGTAATGTGTGTGGTTCGCACCTTGGTCATGTATTTGAGGATGGACCAGAACCTACTGGATTGAGATATTGTATCAACTCCGCTTCACTGGAACATCAAGCAAAAGAGGATAACATATAGCAAATTTACATTTGATACCAAACAACGGAATTGTTATAGATCACAGATGTGATCGAGCTAAATTTTTTAAGAAAGTTATACAGTTAATCATATTATTGCTTTTTATGAGATAGTTCTAGAAAAAATTTCAATTTTCCATATAAATAAGGTTCCAAGGTAATAGATCTACTTTAGTAGGGTCTAATGATGCTGCAATCAATAAAAGTTCTTTGGCCAATTATATTAATAATTGGTTGATTGTTCCAATAATTGCGTTGTTTTTTGCAATTTATATGCTTACAACTAAATTATGAAAAAAAGATGAAAAAAGAGTATATGTTAATCCTATAGACACTTCAATTGAAATTGATATTACCCACCTATCTAATTATTTTATAGTAATATTCGTACCAGGAAGTGTCATTTACTCATCGTATTCTCTAATATGTATTTTGTAATTATCATAGAAAAAAAGTAGAAAAAGGATGACAACTGTTTGTACAAGAGCATTGAAGTTTTGAGCGATTGTGTACGAGAATGACTAGTTAAAAATTATGCATCAAATTTGCATTCAAAGGGTAATTAACTCATGCTTCAAACAACATAACAAAGAAATCGGAGAATTCTAAAAACTAGATAGAAAAAGCGAAACTAATTTAAAAAAGTGACAGAACTTCTATCACTATTTGTCTTTTTTGCTGTTCTTGTTTTTTTATGAAAATATACTAGTAAAGCAGTATCTTTATAACATCTACCTTTTGTTGTCATTATCGCTTCATCTTATCAGACAATGAATTGATGCGACATGACTTGGTTATTCTATTTAAAACAGAATATAAAGCCCATATTAGAATAGATATTGATATAATTCTAAATGAAGTTTGATAATTTGTAAGAAAATCAGTCGCAATTATACCGAATCCTCCAAGTGTAGATATTAAAAGAAAACCAATTGATGAGCAGCTGGCACAAGCACTAGAAGCAATGCCCACAAATGAACCAATCAACATTGATTTATCAAATCTAAGGATGGAATTATTAATAACATAAACATTCATGGCCACCAATATTCCCATTAAAAAAGAAGTTATGTTTGTTATAATAAATCCATTTACGGCGTCATCGGGTAAATAGAAAGACAAAATAGGAGAAAAAAACAAAAGTTGATCAAATGTATTAAATATAATCCAGAAAACGACGAATACAGAAATAGATATAACAATATAAACAGGATTTGAAAACACTATTTTAAATGCAATGAGAATTGTTGACTGTATAGCATTTAATTTTAAAAATTTATCATTGTTATTTAGTTTCATTTCTCGCTTTTCTCCGATTTTTTTAAAACGCGTTTTCTAATTATGTGAAACCAAGTTCCTTATCAATTACTGCTTTGAATGC
>JBQCGN010000025.1:0-6439 GCA_051955655.1 Candidatus Nitrosocosmicus sp.
CATACTAACATGGTATTTAATGGTGTAGAAATTGATCATTATTTTTTATTAATTAATTATCCGAGTATCGCATTTTTTATAAACGGGTATATTACAAAAAAAAAAAATATTAAAAAAACGCCAACGTATATTTTACAATCTATAATTTGTTTTATTTTTTCTATTTCATATTACCTTTTTGTACCACATGATGGAGCTGTAGGTCTTTCAATTGTATTAGGATTATTTGGAATTTTACTTTTGATATTGGCAAGGAAGGAGAAAATTAATCCAGCAGAAGAAGAGCAAGAAGGAGAAAATAAACAGCAAAAAAATAGTAGTTTATGATCTAAAAGGCAAAGTAGGATATCAGAAAAAAAGAATGAATTGGAAATTGCAAAAATAAAAAGATAATCTAGGGCAAATAAAAACTAGATCAAAATTATGGATCCCTTTTCCCACAAATTTCAAAGGCAAAACAAATGAATCCTATGGTTGAGCTTTCCTTTCTCAAGGGATAAAAGTTATCATTTTTTTTGGGCATAAGTTGTTGTTTCAAAGATAAAACATCATCAGGAGGTAATTCCAATCGCGACATCTCATTTCCAAGTATTGTTTCCCACGATGCAATATCCATATTATCTTTTAATGCAACAATTGCAATTATTCTATCAGTATTTGAACTATCAACAATAATAAAATACAAATGATCGTCTTTTATGGGAAAAGGATCGGGTACTGTAAACGGATCTATTGTAAAATAAGAGGATAGCTTCTTTTTTAATTCAAAGGATAAAAAAGACATGAGCGAATAATCAGAAATCGATAAATCCTTAACTTTTGCTATAAGATCACTGGGATTTTTAGCTAGCACAAATTAAGTAAAATCATATTATATTAATTTTTTTGGTTATGAATTTGATTTACAACAATTCTTATATAATTAATTTAATTACAAGAAAATAGAATTAGTTATAGACTATCAATTAATATAACTTTTAGAATAGCAAAGAATGTAATAACACAAGATTAAAAAGATATCATATCAAATGTAAATTGATAAAAGGCCGGGGTACCCAAGCTAGGTATGCAATGAGCCCTAAAAGGGGTCAGCCTCGAGATCATATATAAGATAGCTGATGTCTACCAAGACTCGTGGGTTCGAGTCCCACTCCCGGCGCCTTAGGAGTGAATACATTATAAGTTTAATAGTACAATACAACAAATCAGTATTGGTAAAAGTTTCCAACAACCCATAATAGAAGCCAACTCGGTATCACTAAATAAAGAAAGAAAGGAATCAATCATTAGGCGAAGAGGAATGCAGGAAAACAAACTATGACCAGCACTTTCTTATTTGAATGAATATTTTGGCATTATTAGTAAAAATTATAGACATATTAAGAAAGGAAAGCTACAACTAATTACTGTTGATCTACTGCAATTTATTATTGCTGGCCTATTCAGATTCCTATTATATTATGGAAAGTAGATTCAGAGTATCTTATAATAATTTTTTCATAATTAAAAAGTGAATAAGATATCCATTCACTTATTTTTTAAACTGTAAAATATTTTGATCATATCTATTTCTTTTTATAATTAGGGCCAATTCAACTGCACCATGAATTGTTTTAACTATATCTTTGTACATTTGAGAATTTTTCTCTACTTTTTCTTTTTCTATTTGATTATTATTATTTATATCCTTATCCAAACTAGCCATCATCACATTATAATTATTCTCTGTATCTTCTGCATACCAACCCCTTGTCCAGCCTACAAAGGGAAATTTACCAAATACAAAACCCAATTGAGCCCAGAAAGACATTAGTTCTCCTGCAACATGTTGAACATTATCTTGACCTCCAGTTATTATAAAAGATGCTACCTTGTCTCTAATAAGATATCTATTGTGTGTAATAGATTGATTTTGAACACAGTTCATCCTTTGAATCATTTTATAATATAATGAGCTAGCACTTCCCCATCTTATGGGAGTAGCAATTAATACTACATCTGCCCACAGAATTACTTTTTCATAAATTTGTATCATTTGATCTTCCTTATCTCTCTCTGAAATGGAACAAGGAAAAATGCACGCATTGGCATTTTTTGAATAGTATCCTTCGCAATGATTAAATTCCAAATCTCGAAGTTTAATCATAACAGTTTCAGTGCCTAAAACCTTTCTTGCATAATCTAAAGTAAATTGTAAGGCATCTTCAGATGTACTTTGACGCGGTGCAATCTTATCATTTGCGTTTGTAGTAGATATTCCAAGAATTTTTATTTTTTTATCATCTGTCGAAAGTATCATATCTTCTGATTTATGCATTAGAAATTCGTCAACAGACTTTTCTAATTCCGAATATGCTTTATGCGGTTGAAATATTTTTTTACCAATTGTTGAGGGAATAGAATTTACATATATCTTGTCTTTTATTTTTTTAACATTGTAAGAATTAACACTATCCCCTCCTTGATGAGGCGATTTGCCATCTTTAACTGAATACTCCCATCCATGCCATGGACAAGTGATTATATCTTTCTTCAAAAATCCTTTACTAAGTGGCCCTCCTTTGTGAATGCATGTATTAGAAATAGCATAAAATACTCCATCAATATTAAAAACTGCTATTTCTATATCTTTTCCTTCAGCGGTTTTAATGGAAAAACTTTTAGAATTTCCGATTGGTATTTCGGATGTTAAGCATATGTAGTGATATGGACTGTCATTACTATCGGATTCTTCTATAAATGAATCAATTTTCATTTTTATGTTATAAATAACTACCTATAAAAATCCCATTGATTTTCAATAGTTACTGACAATACAATCCTTTTCAAAGACTTATTATGTTCTCTTTCGCATAATTTCAACAATCTACCATCAGCAAAACATTCAAGTGTAACTATTGAACCGCCTCCCAAAGATAATTGAACATCTTTTGTTGCAGTCATGTATACTCTCCTTTTTCAATATCGACAATTATGTCACCAAAAAAGATAAACAAGATAGTCAAAGTTTCTATTTCATGATTCTTAAAATCTCTATCTACCAGTAGTCTCAATATACCTATATTTTGACTATAAAACTTTTTTGATATATCCAAAAGTAACATAATAACCTTTCAAATCATTGCTAACCTTATTGTATGTTTTTTATAAAGGGATTTTTATTTCTTTCAACTTCTAATACTGATTTCATGATATGTCTTTTGTATCGTCTCTTGATGCTTGATATCATCTTTATTGTTTCATTAATCTGTTTTTACCGTAAAACCATAAGGAAAAGGGTTGAAAATGCATTTAGCTTTTTAAAGTAGCCATTAATTCAAATGTATAATAAACTTGTATTTGCCTACATAAGAATTCAAATTGATCCAAACTATTTATTTAAAATGTAACTAAGCAAATCGATCACATTTATATCTAGAAACATTGGTTTCCTTTTATAGCAATAAGGTGACTTTAATTTGTTAATAGATTCCCTGTTTTGTACAAAGGCTTCACGTTCCACTCTCGGCGCCTTGAACTTGATTTACTAAGATTTTACAAAGATAAAATAAATCGACATTATTAAAAGTAATACATAATTTGAAAGTTTACTTGATTATGCTAAACGTCACATTCCGTGTCACATTATTGGACAATGGATTAATTTTATTTAAATCAGTGAGGGCAATATTTGCTTTTACAGTTTGAACAGTTTTATCAGTAAATGATGTTGCAAATTGAAGAGTGCCAGACTGATTCAAAAGAAAGCCCTTTGGAAAAGACGACGTCTTTATAGCAGTTCCATTTAATGAAAACACTCTCATAATTCCATTTATTTTGGTGTTTACTAATGATGCATCATTTGTTTTATAATTAATATTAAATTTTAATTGATTAAATGTAGAATTTGTAAGTGGGACAAACTGTGAAGAAATAAATCCAATGGTGATTTTATTTGTTGATAATGCAGGAGTTGTTGTTTTGGTTTGTTGAGCAAACGCAATATTACTATTTTGAACATTAATGTTATTAATAAAATCATTATCTTTATAAAATACATGTTCAATCATGGTTATTGTTGCAGCGATATATACGCTAGGAATAAGCATGAATACCAACAAGTTCTTATAATTTCCCGGGATTAATGAAAAAATTGTTGACATCAAATTGAACTTGACATAATGATATAAAAATGATATGTCAATATAATTAATGATAATGATAATTAGATATCTATTTCTTAATTAATTTTTTTGATAAAAGATGATTAATTTGAAAATTATTATACAGCTTAATTATCTTGCATCATATATTTGATACTATATCGACTTGCAATATACGGGCAAGCATAATACCTTTCTTTCCATTATATTTTAATTTATTACCTAATTTACTTGATAGTTTAATAAAAGACATATCATTTCTTTCATTCTTTATGAGAATAGGTATTGAAAGTAGTTTTGCTAATGTTTTGTTTTATTATTTGATCTATTATTTTATTATAGGAATCTAAGAAACTTTTTGCATACATGTTGGCATGTTTTTCTGAACCTCTGTGAATCCCACCAGATGTTCGAATATGATGATAAAATTCATGTAATACCACAAAAGGATTGTAAAATATATCCGAATTTATGCAATAGATCTTTTTTTCCCTTTGAACGTATACTGCATATACCGTCTTTCTTTTCCCTTTTATGGTTCCAACAACAATTTGTGGAGGATAGACTTTATAATACTCACTTAAAATTTGTATTGCTTGCTCTGTTTTTTTACTGAGGATTATTTCTACTATTTTTGCCTTTGCTAAATCATTTAATTCATTTATAAAAAACATTAATATATTTGTCGAGTTTTGCTAAATCCATATTTAAATAATTGCTCTATATCCCTATTAACTGAGATGTGTTAAATTAAAAAAAGTAATAAGAATATGATATTGTTCGGAATATTTCGGTTTCCTTTATCTTTAAGATCATTTAACTAATTCTACAAACAAGATGCAATAAAATAAACGAGTGTTATTAATATCTCTAATAATGGAATCGTATGTTCTAAATTAGGAACGATATTTCGATATGTTGTTTAAGATAACGAAAGCAATATTGATAATAATAGTATTGCCACGATTATTTGCATATATCTATATCTATATATAAAAATGCGGAGAAAAAAGAAAATGAATTACATAAGTGAGAAATACTATCGACTGGCTTCTGATTTGACAATATGTAGAATAGTCAACGGTATGTGGCAAGTTGCAGGGGGACACGGTTACATAGATTCTGAACTAGCAATCAAAGATATGGTAAAATATCATAATGCTGGCTTTAATAGTTGGGATCTAGCAGATATTTATGGTCCTGCAGAAGATTTTATTGGACAGTTTAGGTATGAACTATCGTTATTAAAAGGAAAAGAAGAGCTCGATAGAGTACAGGCATTAACAAAATGGGTACCACGGCCAGAAAGAATTACATCTTCAATTGTTAATGAAAACATAGAAAGATCTCTTAGAAGAATGGGCGTCAGTTCACTGGATTTGCTTCAGTTTCATTGGTGGGATTACTCTATTCCGTATTACATAGATGCGCTAAAGTATCTTTCAGAATTACGAGATAAAGGAATAATCAAGAATATAGGCCTTACAAATTTTGATACCGAACATATGCAGATAATAAGAGATTTGGATATACATTTTGTGTCAAATCAGATTCAATATTCAATTATAGATCGTAGACCCGAAGAGAAGATGATTCCATTTTGTATCAAGCACAATATTAGTCTACTTGCCTATGGAAGTATCTGTGGAGGGTTTTTGTCAGAGAGATATTTAGGAAGATCAGAGCCCTCTGTTTATGAATTAGATACCCTAAGTTTGCGAAAATACAAGCGCATGATAGACCTATGGGGTGGATGGAAGTTGTTCCAAGAGCTTTTATTGACTTTGAATAAAATTGCACAAAAATATAATGTGAGTATTGCAAACGTGGCAATTCGATACATTCTTGACAAATCTACAGTAGCAGGTGTTATTGTAGGCACAAGAATTGGAATAGTCGATCACATACAAAATAATATACAGACATTTAGTTTCAGTTTGGATAAATCAGATTATGATATTATAAATGAAATATGTACAAGGTCAAATAAGTTATTTGACGTAATTGGAGATTGTGGCGATGAGTATAGATGATTTATTTTGGCATGGTTTGTTTAAAAATTTGTCCATTATTAATTAATGACATTACAATGCAAATTGGCAATTCCCTTCAATATACCGAGTAACCCACTAGAAGATCTAATAATATCATTAAATCCTTTGTGAGAGATAATGGTTCAAAAAATATCAATTTTATTTGTGGAACCAAAACTAGAATAAAGCCATCTCTTACAAGTGTATTTTTCCATATTTAACTAGGACTGCAAAACAAAATAAATAAAAAAATAGAGTTCATTC
>JBQCGN010000026.1:0-2570 GCA_051955655.1 Candidatus Nitrosocosmicus sp.
CAGCAAGATAGATGCATATAAAATTCGATATAACTTGCTTCGCCAACAAGATATAAAATAAATTAAAAATATGCTACTTTTATTATCTCTTTTCCTTTTGGTTTTTGCTCTTCTTTCTTTTTGTCAAAGCTTACTTCGAGTATTCCGTTGTGATGGATAGACCTTGCTGTTTCGATGGCATCTGACTTTGGTAAATTTAATATTTTGTTGTATTTTCGTCAGATCTACTTATTGTTTTAATATTTAACTTTTGCTCAAATCAATTATTTTGGTATTCTCTTTCTTGATTTCAGATATTAATAGATATTAAAATTCATTTTAACGATGAGGTAGAAATTAATTTTATTCCCTCAATTAATGCAAAGGCTATTATTGATAATCAATGGTAATTACTATCAAATATTGTAAATATTTTTGAAATTTTTATAAATCTGTTTTTATATTGTCTGTAATTTTTCCTAATATCTATGTCTTTTTATATTATATTGTCGTATTTTACACATGGTAAAATTTTTTGATAAATTTAAAGAAATGACAAAAGAGGCCAAAGATAAATTTGTGAATACAAAAAACGAGGCTAAAGATATGGCAAAATCTTCAACAAACTCTACTCGCTCAGGTTCTAAAAGACAATTTGAAGAAGGTTCAGCAGGAACCGAGGTCGGAATAAAAGATGATCCACTAACAGAATATAGAAGTAACGAGCCAATGACTCCATCAAAAATAATTGAACATGAGCCTACCGCAGTAAAAAGAGATCCTTCAGATCAAAAGATAACAGAGCAGGGTCAAACCGGAACGAATACTGAACAAGCAAATGAGCAATATCGTAAGAAGGGAATGACTAAAACCGATAACAGTAATTCCTAACATATATTTTATTTTAATATCTTTTTTAGAGATTTTCTTTAAATAATAAAATTAATTTTAAAAAATAAACTATACATTATTCAATCCTAATTTCCATATAGAGAAACTTTGACCTTAAATTGCTCAAATATGTTGAATGTTGCTTTAAGTAAGAATCAGATCTGTTAAAACCTTCACCTTCGTCTTTTGGAAACATCGTATTTGATCCTTGCACTATTGGAAGCAAAAAGTATAGAGTTATCTGTTTCTGTGATAATAATGCCTACTATATCCAGCAGCTATGTCCAAAGATTATAAGCACCATCATAAAAATTCCTATAACTTTAACAAATTAATTTATTTAATGTTAATCATGATTGCTGTAGCAATAATTTGACTCAAATAAATAATGCTTTTATATATTGGTTCTCAAAGGAACTAAAAACCGTTTACCACCAACGTTTAAATATGATTGCAGTTAACAAATGGTATGGTTAAAAATACTATAAATAATTCTAATACTAATACCGATAACAACAACAATAACAGTTCAGGTGTCTCATTCTCTACAAACACAAATACAAATACCCAAGATTTTACAGATTCTATAAACAGATCACTTGACCAAACAAAAGATAATATAAACAGGTCGATAAGCGAATCACAAAACCAAATTCCTCAATACAACTCTATCGTAAATAGCTATCAGGAACAATCTCTTCAGACAGCAAGAGAGATTTCTGAAAGCTTTATTGAATCTCAAAAAACCATAATCAACTCAATCCAATCAGCATGGAGACCATTTTCTCAACACCTAAATACAACTGTAAATAATACCTTCAGCCCAGATACAGCAGCAAATGCATACAGCAGATTTGTAAGTACGGTTGCAGACAATACTGTAACTGCTTTAAGAACTACAAACAATTTGATATTCTCAAGCTTGGACGCATATAAAACTACATTGCAACACGCAAGAGAAACAACAAAGCAGATATTTGTCCTAAATGCAAAAACAGCAAAAACACTAGAACAAAATACAAGACAAATAACATCAGCAGCTCAAGATGCAGTATCAAAATATAATGCTTCATTTAATGCCAATCAGAATAATACAGGCGCATCCTTTACTGCTTCTACTCCTGCTGGAACAACAACATCTTCTTCATCAGTTGCTTAATTAAAAGCAGAATCAATAAACAAATTTTTAAATTCAAAAAAAGAAAGATTCGTTATCAAACAAGTCAACCTAGGTAATTTTTTTAGATTTATAAATCATTTTGAGGATTATCTCAAATCCCTTCCGCTCCTTAAAAGTAATTGTTATCTTATACTATATCATTAAAACAAGTTGGAGTTGGTGAGCATATGCTCGACATGTTTATAGTATAGGCATTATTAGTCTCAATGGAACACAAAGACATAGTTATAGAAACGTTTCTAATGAAAATAGAACAAAAATAACGGAGATTCAACGCTACAAGTAAAATAATTTCTTCCAAAAAAAGTTCGGATAAAAGTCATATTGGTTTAGGAAGATTTGTAGCTACTAAATTTGGTAATAAATTATTCAACGTAGGGTTCAATTGAGGGAAATAGCAGTTTTATTGGATCTAAACGAGCCAAACATGTGGGATTAGTAGAGTTAAGTAGCAGCAAAGGAAGCAATATGCCTTTAAAAGTAGAAGAATCAAAAGCAACACTCGTTATCGCAACTTTGA
>JBQCGN010000027.1:0-8942 GCA_051955655.1 Candidatus Nitrosocosmicus sp.
TAATGAAATAGAAATCATAAAAGCAATAGATAATGCAGGATTGATATTGATAGGAAATAATACACCCTCATCAGCCAGTGACTATTGTTTAGGTTCAAATCATGTTTTACCAACATACAAATTCGCAAAATCAAGATCATCCCTATCGGCAATAGATTTTGTTAAAATAGTAAACACCATAGAAATAGATAAACAAACACTTGAAGACCTTTCGCCCATATTAAAAGAAATAACACTGATGGAAGGATTATTTAATCATTATGAGGCAGCTAAGGGAAGGATAAATGAGTAATTGGATAGATAAAGAACTATCTAGAATAAAAAGCAATAGCGCATACAAAAGACCAGAAAAAAGACGTGGCTATTACAAACTGGATTCTAATGAAAATATAGTGTTAGAAAAAAAATTCATAAAAGCAATAGCACTAAAATCTTTAAATGATAACGACTTTAGAGAATATCCATTAGAGCATTTTGAAATATTGTTTGATAAATTAGCAAAATATGCTAAATTAGATACAAAAAATGTTGGTATAGGAAGCGGCTCGGATCAGATTATGGATCTGTTATTATCAACAATATGTAGGGATAAGCGAGCTATTACAATTAATCCTACCTTCTCATATTTTATTGACAGGTGTAATATTCACAAAATACCTATAAAGCTTATAAATTTATCAGATATAGATAATTCCCTAGATTTTGAGCATTTCATTAAGGAAGCAATAAACTCTGATATAATATACCTTGCATCGCCAAATAATCCTACAGGCAATCAATTTGGAATTGAAGACATAATCAACTTGATCGAAGTTTCAAAAAACAAGTTAGTAATTTTAGATGAAGCATATGTTGAATTTTCAGATTATTCATTGTCAAATCTTGTAAACAAATATAATAATTTAATATTATTGAGAACATTCTCAAAAGCATGTGGTTTGGCCGGAGCAAGAATTGGATACATATTAGCAAACGAAGAAATTATAAATATATTTAACCGTTATATTCAGCTACCATATCCTCTGAGTAGTTTTTCTATGCAATTAGCAATAGAGGCATTAGAAAATTTTGATATAATTAAAAGAAGTATAAAAATCATAAAAGATGAAAGAAATATGCTATATAATAGATTAAATCAAGTTAAAGAAATTAAAACATATATCTCTAATGCCAATTTCTTTTTCTTTCAGACATTTAACCATTTCGAAAAGTTAGAAGAACATTTATTCAGAGAAAAAATATTAGTCAAAGGATTTGGAGACATCGCAAATTATAAAGGGGCTATGCGCGTAACAATAGGAACTGAAGAAATAAATAACAGGTTGATATCAATGTTAGAAAGTTTAACTAGTCAATAAACGGGGTCGAAATTGATTATAAATACTATGACAATCTAAATATTATAATTTTTCTAAATTAGATGCATTATTTTTTCCATCGTTATTACTAATTTTGTCAGAAGTATTGATTTTAGTAGTATTTGTTATCAATCTAGTTTGATAATCGCATATCAAATTATTTGAAGTACAGCTATCCAATATCTTTCTGATTTTTTCTGCCCTCATGTTGCCTAAACCCGGAACTCGTGCAAGTTCTGCCATTGATGCATTTAACACATTTTTAGGCGAATGAAATTTATCTAACAAACGGGTAGCTAATTTTGTTCCTATTCCTGGTAGAGATGTAAGAACGTATAATTGTTGAATGTAAAAAGGATTAGATTTCTTTATCTTTTTCAAGAGAGGACCAAAGTAGTTTCTATCCTTTAAAGCAGTGGACGCTAAATGCATTAATAACTCAGCAGTAAAGTAAATAGAAGGAGTATATAAAATAGGTATTCTAAAATCCAGTGCTATTTTTATTAAAGTATCATATGCTACACGTATTTTATCCACAATTAGTTTAGAATCAGAATCTACTTTCGCTCTTGTATGCAGATCTTCAATATTTCCCTCAATAATGATCAATGGTTTTGAATAGTGGGAAATTAGATCTGAACATTGTACAAATATACGACCATCATAAATAGAGTTTATTAAATCGTGAACCGTTTTTCGTTCAATCACGGTTTCAGGCGATACGATATAATCACCAATAACTAGTTGTTTATAATCTACGAAAACCCCCATGATTTTAAGCAGATTGGGAATTTGACTATTTTTTTCTCGCTCATCCACAACAATACGAATAGTCAATTATATAATAAAAAAATATTATAGTATTAATTAAGATTAGGAAATTTTTAAATCTAAAAAATGGGAATAAATTAGGAAAACTATTTGGAGACAGAATGAGAATTAAATGTATTATTACCTATATTTGAAGATTGAGAAGACCCTGACTGTGCCAACTGCATCATTTGATTGATTTTGTTTTCAACTTCCTTTAAATTTTCTTTAACTCTGGACTCTTGTTTACCCAATACAACAATTCGTGTGTTAGTTAATTCCTTTTTTTCCTCGAGATCTTTGATCAGTACATCACGATTAGATTTTACTAATAATGGGCCAGCAAGTTTATATACTATATCATCAGATGTAGTTTTTTTTAATTCATCCAACGCTCTTTCTGTTTCAACTTTTTCTATTTCTACCTGTTGTTTTTGCATCATTATAGCCTGCAGATTTTGTTGTAGCTGTTGTAGTCTTGCTAGTTGTTCTTTTAGCCATGGAGGAAGCTCTTGTTCGCTCATTGTATATACAAGTATATGATACGCTCATAAAAATTGTTATGTGACATATTAAACTATAGCGAAAAGAGTTAAACAAACAAGGTTAATCAACCCCAAAAAGGACAAAATAGAAGCAAGAAATTTAGATCGATCATTACTAGATATCTGAATTACTATATGATCATCCATTATTGAAATATTTAGCACGGTATCAAAACTCGGTGAAGAATAAATGTCTCCTTTTAAAGCTGAGTAAATAGAATGTAATATTTTTTGTTTTAATTCGACTTCGTGTTTATTCATCATACTTTTCTTAAAGTTACATAGATCGTGTAAAAAAATACAAAAATTAGCCTTGTAATTTTGCAAGGTTAATATCATATGCGCCTCCTGCAACTTTATAATTGCATTTACCACATTTCCAAATTCCTATTGCTTCTCTTTGGAATTTCAAGGAAGTACAGCTAGGACATCTTCTTTTTTGTTTTAATGTTCTATACACCTTACCGTATCTTTTTCTTACTGTAGCTCCAAATTTAATACCAAGACCTTTTAAAGCTGTAGAACTTTTTTTCCTATTAACCAGTTTTACTCAACTCCTTTAGTTTAGAGCGTATTTCCTCACCTTTAATTCTTGCTATTTCCGCAGACTGGAGAATTTGTGTTTCTGTAAATGGACCTGTATAACCTTTTTGTAATGCAACAAAATCACCATCTGATTGTGTAGTAATCGTCAAACGTGCGTCCATACATGCTTCTTCTTCCATTGTGGGATCAAGCAAAACTGAATCTCCTATCCTGACAGCGGTAACAGAAATTGGAATGGTAGTTAGTGGAGGAGGCATAATTTCTCCAGTATCTACTACTTTATCATCCCGTACTATAAAAACTGGTAATTTGCATGTCAATAATGCAGCTACTACAGCATAAGAAGTTGCATCTAGTAAATTACCATCACTATTAATGATACTGCAATCAACAAAAATAGTATAAACTATTTTTCCAGGTATCAAAGATAATTTATCCAAATCAAGCATTTTGGACTCCCTTACCCCTCTGTCAACCACTCTAGACAATTCTATTGCTTCTTCATCTGGAGGTCCCGGTTCTATATGGGATGATGCTGTAGGCAATACCTCTGCTGACATTATTAATGCCCCTTTATTTTCAAGGCCCTCAAATGGTTCTCCTGTTTCTACTTTAACACCAGCAATAACTTCTGTATTCCCTAATTTAACTCTCGCAGAACCACTAGCTTTATCAATAATACCAATTTCAATTTCTAAATCTCTACAAGAGTCAAAATTACGTCCATCTAATCTTTTTCCACGTGTTAGAGCTTCCAACATTTGTTGTTTACGTAATTGTTCAACTATTATTGTAGATCGCTTTGATGAACTCATGCCACTTCTTCCTTTAATTCTATCTCATTACCAAAATATTTTTTCATAAGTGCTTCTTTTTGTATTTCATAAACCATCTTGCATCCTTGAATTGCTTTATTTAGACATTCTTTAAATTGACTTGAAGATAATCTTCCATCGAGTTGAAGCAAAGTAATTTGATCTACATTAGGCAAATAAGCCACAGGCATATCTGCATCACCTTCCTTATCTTCTAAGTCATTTATATCTAAAACTATATTGTTTCCTAAACGTCCGGCTGCACATGCAGACACTAAATCACGCATATTAATTCCAGCATCAGCTAATGCCACTGAAGCAGCAATTATTCCCGCACATCTCGAACCACCATCTGCTTGTAAAACCTCTACAAATACATCAATAACTGCACGAGGATAATCACTCAATATTAAAGATGGTTCCAAAGACTCTCTTATTACTTTAGATATTTCTACTTCTCTTCTAGATGGGGCAGGGTTTTTTCTTGTATCGGTTGAAAAGGGAGACATGTGATATCTACATCTTAAAACACAACGGTCTGGTAGAGCCATATGTTTTGGATGTACTTCTCGAGGTCCGTATACAGCTACAATTATTTTATTTTTTCCAAATTCTATAAAAGCGGATCCATCAGCGTTCTTGATGACACCCACAGTAATTTTGATCGGCCTTAGATCATCTATTCCACGACCATCAGATCGTGTTCCATTTTCATCTATTAATACCATATCTTTCAATATATATCAAACACCTTCACTATTGCTTTCTTGTTTTTTTTCTTTGTGATCATTGTTAATTATTTTATTATGATCATCAGATTGCCTTTCAGTAGATTTATTCGAAGAATTTATAGAAAGAGAAGATTCCTGTGGTGTTTCTATTGTTGTTGATGATGAGGGTTGTTGTGGTTGTGGTGTTTCTATTGTTGTTGATGATGAGGGTTGTTGTGGTTGTGGTTGATCAGCTGACAAAGAATGCTGTCCTACATTATGGGAATTTAATTGAGCATCAGAATTGGATGAAGACTGGGGTATGGAAGAATCAAGAAGAGATGAAGGCGATGATAAATTGCCATTAGAGTTAGATTGACCGACAATATTTTCTGTCTGGTCTGATTCCAAAGGATCCTGTACGTTTAATAATGATTTCACTCTTTGAGTAAGATTAGTGGTATGAGACTCTTCTTCTACCATTTTAATAGCTTTGACTGCCAAGCTTAGGCCTTCATTATCTCTTCCGGTAACAACTACAATGCCATTTTGCCCTATAATTACTCTCGTTTGAGTAGCTTGTTCTATAGTTTGTATCATTGAGCCTCTTTTACCGATCAATCTAGGAACACGTGTAGGAGAAATTTTAATAAATTCCCCATATGGAATTTTTCCTAAATCTTTATCCTGAACTGTTAGCATAGGATCTCTTGTTCGATCAAATGAGACAATTCTAGCTATAATTAAATCACCGATATTCAACTGCCTACCCATATCATCCCTTGCCGGGGAAAAATCTCGTCCAAATACGTCCTGTGCAGGAAGATGAGCAAAAAAGCACGAATTGATATCAATATCCCATGATAAAGAGGAACGATCAATAACTTTTCCAATTACTAAATCATTAACTCGAGGAATATATACTCCCGATAAAGGTATGACTTTTACACCGTCTTTACCTGCTTCTGCGATTCCTATTCTGGTAGATATCAAAAAATCACCGCTTTTCATGACATTCATCAAAGGTTTAAAATTCCCTTCAATAATTTTATCGCCAGGAATAACATATCTTCTCTTTATTTCCTGCATATCTAAAAATTAACTACCTCCAATAACACAGAATATCTATAATGTAATGATTTCATATTTCTATTCCAATTAACTAGAAATTGTTCTATAATATAATCTGTAGTCATTTATTCTTTATTCTTTAACTTGAGCAGACCCTTTAGTTAATGAACCCAGACGATCAAGGAAATTTCCTCTTATCCCAGCATTTACGTCTATCTTAACTTTTAAAGAGCCGTCTGAAAGCCATTGTTCCGAAACCACTGAACCAGATGATTTAATAAAGTTAATACTATTTGATGCAAAAGATTTAGGAATAGTAATAGTCAATTGAAGCATTTCGGATGCCAGTGGTAGGACTTTTCTAAGAGAATCAACAACAGTTTTTATCTGATCCTCTGCTTTTTTAAACGGATCAATAACAACTCTAATATTTTCCATACCATTCTCAATTCGCTGAACTGGGTGAGGAAGTTTAGTTTTGGGATCTACATAGTTTTTATTTATATGCTGAATGATTTGCTTTCTCTTTTCTTCAACCATTTTTCTTCTTTGATCGGTAGTAAGATTCAGTTCTCCTTTGGATAGAATTTGCTTTATAATTTCATTAGAATTAGTAGTTTTAAAATATTTATTTAATTTTTCAGCACTTACTCTAGAACCTTTATTTGCATCAGAATAGATTTCATCAGATATCAAAACGGTAGATAAATCAGTTCTCTTACCTAATTTATATTCGAGAGCATGATCAGGTTTTACTAAAATTTCAAACTTGTCATTACCTATAATTAACTTAACAATAGTAGTCTTAGAATCAGCCATATAATAAAATCAATTAGCATATATTAATATAATAATATTATTTTAATTCATTACATTTTTAATAAGCATAGGATTAAAAATTCATGATTTGATCTCAATAGATTTAAAGGTTATTGAGAAACAGGATGATAAAATAACCATTAAATTTAATAATGTACCACGTCAATATGTAAATGCAATAAGACGGTTATCAATAAGTGAAGTGCCTACTTTTGCTATTGACGATGTAGTCATTTTGGAAAACTCATCAGTTATGCATGATGAAGCAGTAGCACATAGACTTGGTTTGATTCCATTAAGAACAGATTTAAAAAAATTTAATTTACCTAACGAATGTAGTTGCAATAGTACATTAGGATGTGCAAATTGTAGAGTATTATTACAGCTTGATGCGGAAGCTAAAGACAAAACAAAAACAATTACAACTTCTGAACTAATGTCAGAAGACGATTTCGTAAAACCCGTGAATCAAGACATTCCTATAATAACATTAGCTCCAGGACAGAAAATAAAATTTGAAGCATATGCAAGATTGGGATTAGGTAAGGATCATGCAAAATGGCAAGCAGCTACTATAGCTGTAGTCAAGTATAGTGAAAATGAAAATGAAATTTATCTAACTATTGAATCCAATGGGGCGCTAACAGCTGAAGAAATAGTAATAGCAGCAACAGATAAGCTTAATTCCAGTATAAAAGAATTTGGAGAAACATTAAGTTCCATCAAAACATTAACAAATGCCTAGGTAAATTTATTTGGTACTAAATACACTTTTTAAATAGAATAGCAGATAATGTTTAACGATACTTTAATTGATAATACAATTTGGACGCTACGTAAGGCATTCAAAAATAATAAGGCAAAGATTTGGAAAGCCTTGGAAGAAGAATTTCAAAAATCCAGATCAAATAGAAGGCTGGTTAATATTCAAAAATTAAATAGAGTTACCAAAGACGGAGACGTCGTAATTGTTCCTGGCAAGATATTGGGAAATGGGACTTTGGGTCACAGATTAACTATTTATGCCTATTCATTTTCTGAAGGAGCGCTAAACAAGTTAAATACATCAGACACTAAAGTAATATCTTTACAATCATTAATAAGTAAATATCCAGATGGAAAGGGGGTAAAAATAATTGGATAAAAAGGAAATGCAAAGACAACAACAAGAAACAATCTCTCAACAAAATAACCACATAGTTGTCGACGGTTCAAACTGCATTTCAGGACGCTTATGTTCGAAGGTCTCAAAGCTATTAATGCAAGGTAATAGGGTTTCGGTAGTAAATGCAGAAAAAGTAATGATATCAGGAAACAAGTATGAAGTTATTGAAAGTTACAAAAAGACTTTGGAAATTTCATCGGTTACTAATCCTATTCATGGTCCATTTCATCCTAGAAGGCCAGATACAATAATTACAAGAATGATAAGAGGAATGGTTCCAAAGAGAAAACCAAGTGGAATACAAGCCTTTAAAAGGCTAAGGGTATACATAGGAATACCAGAAGATTTGAAAAACTCGACAATGAAAACATTTGATGATACAAAAATTACAAAACAAGAGTCATTTTACATATCAATGGGAGAAGTAGCAAAACAGATTGGATGGAAAGGGAGAGTAATATAATAATATGAATAAAATATATCTTTATCCAGGGCAGAGAAAAACATGTAGAGCAGTAGCTACAATAGTTAAAGGAAATGGAAAAATCAGAATAAATAATATTCCAGCAGAGGTTATAGAACCAGAAGTTGCGAAGGAGTTAATTTTAACACCTACAAATATAATCGGCGAGCTAAGAGACAGGGTTGATATCAGTGTTCATGTAAATGGGGGCGGATTTATGGGACAGGCATTTGCAAGTGCAGTAGCTATTTCTCGAGCGCTAACAGGAGAAACAAAAGGATCAAAAGAACCAAAAGAACATCCTTTTACAAAAAATATGAGAGAAGAAATAAAGAACAAAATTATAGATTTTGATAGACATTTATTAGCAGGAGATCCAAGGCAAACAGAATCAAAGAAATTCGGCGGGTCCGGAGCAAGAAGAAGAAAGCAAAAGTCATATCGTTAAACCTTTAACTTTAATTTAGTAGTAAGTAAACATACTAACATGGTATTTAATGGTGTAGACATTGATCAATATTTATTATTAATTACTTATCCGAGTATCGCATTTTTTATAACAGGGTATATTACAAAAAAAAAGAATATTAAAAAAACGCCAACGTATGTTTTACAATCTATAATTTGTTTTATTTTTTCT
>JBQCGN010000028.1:0-2941 GCA_051955655.1 Candidatus Nitrosocosmicus sp.
TATTGTGACAAAAATGTAATTTGATGGAGATTTAATTACTGCATTAAACTATTTTGTTAATTGATTATAGAATATCAAAAATTTGATAATTAATCAAGACATAATAAAATTAATTTTAACTGATTAAAAAATTACAATATTGACTTTTTTACAATAGTGCTTTATTATTGATGAACATAAAATAAATTGTACGGGAAAAATTAAATGTTATCAGTTTCTTTTATTTTTGTAAAGCAGTAAAAAGCATTGATTTGCTATTGCTTTTGTAATGCTATGGTGTTAGTTTCCTTAACTTTTGGTTGTATGTTAAACCAAATCTGTGAGATTCATCACGTATGTGTTGCAATATCCTTAATGATTTTCTATTTCTTGGAATAACTAAAGGAGAATCAGAAAAAGGCAAGAATATTTCTTCATTTTCTTTCGCTAATGAGATGCATTCTAATTTTTCTTGTCCGATTTTTTTTAATGCTTTCAAAGCGACATTTAAATGACCTTTTCCTCCATCTATAATTATTAAATCAGGTAGATCATTTGCTTTATCTGCTGTTTCATTTATATCCTTATTGTCGATGTCTTCTATTTCCATTGTCATTTCTATTTGCTTTTCCTGTTCTTTTTTTTATCTTTCTTTTATTGTTTCTTTATTGTTTTGATTCTTTTCATTTACTTTGTATCTTCTTGTTACTATCTCATCAATCATTAAAAAGTCATTTTGATTAAACGTACTTTTGATTTTAAATTTTCTGTAACCGTTTTTAAATGGTATTCCATTGATAAATCTAGTGCATGCTCCGACAGCAAAATCATTACCAAAGTTAGATATATCAAAGCAATCTATAATGTGTGGAATTTTTTTTAAATTTAGTAATGTTTTTAATTCCTCTAATGCTGGTTCGTAGCTTTTTTGAATATAAGTTTTTAAATTACTTAATATCAGGTCCATGATCTTTACTTTATTGATACCTTCTTGTTTGTCCTTGCCTTGTTTATCTTTTAATTGTTCATCGATCTCGGATGGATCATTTTTTTGGTTCTCATTATCCACCAGTTCTGTTGCAATTTCTATATATTCTATTTTTACACTATGCCCTGATATCTTTCGTAAAACTGCTTCTAGATTTGCTTTTCCTTGTATTTTCTCATTAACGTATATCTTGTTTGGAATTGTTGGGTTTGAATAATAGTATTGAGATATAAAGCTTTCAAATGAGTTATCTGCAATTAGATCGAAATGGTATTTTTTCATATCATTGATCACCCCATTTTTACTTAAAAGTGTCATAACATATGCTATGTTTTTGGACTTTTCATACGCTATACCCATATATTCTTCAATTGAAGTATTTGAAAAAGTTGTTTCTATTTTCTGATGATATTTTAAATTCTTTAACCTGTATAATGTATCTCTAATATGAATTGCTTTTTCATATTCTTTTTTATCTGATGCTGATTTCATTTCATCTTCTAATTTTTTATAAAATTCATCAAAGTCGTGATTTGTTTTTAATATGTTCTTTATCATTTCAACGTTCTTATGATACCCTTGCTGGGAAATTTTATTGATGCAAGGGGCATCGCAATTGCCTATATGATATTCTAAACATTCTTTTTTTGGTAATTGTTTGCAAATTCTGATTTTAAACATTTTTCTTAAAAGACCTATTGTTAAAAATCTTGAACTACCTTTAACAAATGGTCCGAAAATTTCGCCTTTTGGACCAATGAATTCGCCATTCCTATTGCGTCTTGTTACAACTAGTCTTGGAAATTTTTCATCTGTTATTTTTAGATAAGTATATCTTTGTTGATCTTTTAATTCTATATTAAAAAGTGGTCTATATCTTTTTATCAAATTAGATTCTAATAAGAATGCCTCTATTTCATTATCTGTTATTATATAATCGATTTTTTTAACTCGGGATGTTAAGATAGATGTTTTGTCTCTAGTTTTAAAGTCCTCTTTTGGAAAATAACTCTTTATTCTTTTATTGAGATTTTTTGCTTTTCCAATATAAATAACTTTATCCTCGCTGTCTCTCATTATATAGACCCCGGGTTTTTGTGGAAAAGTTTTGATTGATTGTAAAATTGATGGATCTGTTTCCAAACTATTTTTCATATGTATCCTAAATCATCTGAATTTCGTATCTGCCGCTGCGATTTTATTTTTAACCTTTATAATTTTTTTCTCTTCTTCGTTAGAAAAATCCTGATATATCTTTTGTTTTAGGAACTTAGCAGTGTGACTTTTTTCCTTATTAATGATATCTTGCGGAGACCCGTTTGCTATTATCTTTCCCCCATTACTTCCACCCTCGGGACCTAAATCTATTATCCAGTCTGCGGCGGCTATTACATCCAAATTATGTTCTATTATTAGTATCGTATTGCCCATATCTCTCAGTTTATGTAATATCTTTAAAAGTTTTTTAACATCTAAAAAGTGTAATCCAGTAGTAGGTTCATCAAGAATATATAGTGTATTTCCTGTATCTTTTTTTGATAGCTCTGTTGCAAGTTTTATTCTTTGTGCTTCTCCCCCTGATAATGTAGTTGCTGCTTGACCAAGATGTAGGTATCCAAGACCTACATCATTCAATAGTTTTAATTTATTTGCTATTGAATTAATGTTTTTGAAAAATTCTAGTGCCTCTTCGACAGTCATTTCAAGTATATCGGAAATATTTTTCCCTTTGTAATGTATGTTCAGTGTTTCAGTATTGTATCTTTTTCCATTGCATTGATCGCATTTTATATAAACATCGGGCAGAAATTGCATCTCTATTTTTCGAACTCCAGCTCCTTCACAAGCATCGCATCTTCCATCTGGTAAATTAAAAGAAAACCGTCCTGGCTTGTACCCTTTTTCCTTGGATTCTTGTGTTAAAGAGTATAACTCTCTTATTTTATTAAATGCATTTACATACGTGATTGCATT
>JBQCGN010000029.1:0-5207 GCA_051955655.1 Candidatus Nitrosocosmicus sp.
ATTTCTTTGACAGATTCAGAAGAATTCCATTCAGTAAAAAAAACACTATATCCTTTTGATCTTAGCCATCTATCTAGTAGATGAATCTGTGTAGATTTTCCAGAACCATCTATTCCCTCTACCACTATTAGAGTACCAAAATTTTGTCTATTGCTTTTAATATTGTTACCATAGTTGTTTTTATTATTGTTAGTATCAATATGATTATTATTATGAGTAACTTTTGTAATAATATTATTATTATTGCTACTACCACCACCACCACCACCGCCATCAATCTTTCCATTCACGATATTACTGCAGATATTAATGCCACTCATAACTTTATCATTATTATTATTGAAAATTTATCACATTGATCATTATTAACTTTAGGATCAGTAAACAAAACACCGCTATTAAAAGTAATGTCAACAAAGTTATTCTAGCGGTAAATTTTATTATAAATATATATTGATTTTATCTTAAATAAAAAAAAGAAAAAGGCACAGTAAAGAAGATTTTTACACATCAAAATAATTCATTGCAACAACCAATTGATAGGAAATTAATCGATTTATTGCGATGTATAATATTGCTAACAATGTATTGGGTAATCAATTCTTTTTATAGTGTTTTTTATCTATATACAGATCAGAATCATAATAATAGCACTATTTATGGAAATTCAATTATAAGTAATTCTTCAAAGTAGTAGCAGAATATATACATGATATCTGCACATACAACAACCATAATATCTCTTCCATTACTAACAATATTATTAGTAACTCCTTATTACATTAACTATATTTTTTCAGAACCTGTTGTTGTCCAAAATTTACTTCATTCTAATTTAAATAAAAATTTAACAAATACGGGATGTGATTTTTTAAATCTTTGCGATGAGCATATCAATACTAAATTAAATGGCATATCTTTGTCTACCGATAATAATGTAATAGACATATCCTTTTTTAATTCATTTATAGATTTACCGTTTCCTTGACTATGCAAGGTTTTTCAATTGTATCTTCTAAAATAAATAACAGAGGCATCTAAATTTCAGTTTGTTGCAGATCGTCTATTAACTTTGAATCCCTTTTCTTTAAGAGCATTATAAAATTTTCTAATTTTTTTATAGTTTGAATATGAAGGTGATGTTCTATTCCTTCCGCATCAATATGTGCAATTTCATCTTCAACTCCAATAATTTTTAAAAATTCCACAAACAAACTATGTTTTTCATGGATGTTTTTTGCAACATTAATTCCTTCCGTTGTAAGATTTAATCCTCGATATTTTTCATATTTTAAATACCGATTTTCATCCAATTTTTTCACCATCTTTGTTACACTGGGAGAACTAACATTGAGATACTTTGAAATGTCTGCGGTGGTAGCATATCCTTTCTGCTGAATAAGTTCATAAATTACTTCAAGGTAATCTTCCATCCGATCGGTCCTCAATTCATTTTCCTTTTTTTCATTATGTGCACTTTTGATATAATCCAATCTTTTATTGATCATGTTATTTTTGATATCGATTGATCCCCCTATCGACAAACTACTTTTTTAACTTTTCGTCTAAAATAACTCTTTCTCTCTATAATCATATCAAAATTTCCACATTATCAATAATGCATACAAATCATAATTTAATCAGGAAAACTTCAAATAATAAAGATCAGCCAGTTTATACAAATCAAAAGTCTGGTTTTTATTTCAGATACACATATAGTATAAAGATTTATTAATTAAATAGATTATAATTCATTATCCGGAGAAAGAAAAATAACAAAAAAAGAAATTTAGCAGCTAAAAATGAGTTTTCAGAAGCAGAGGTTGAACTTTTTTTAACTAAAATAAAAGACATTTCACCTTTTCCCAAATTAAGAGATCTTTCAAAAATTTTAAAACCCCATTTTACCTTAGATAAAATAAATGCAATTCTAAAATATTCAGAAAGAGCAAATCTCATTATAATAGATTTGGATGGAAATATAGTATGGATAAAGGAAAATAACTTGAAAGAAGAAATGACTATATCAGAATCAGCAAAATTTTCTGACGACTTTATGAATTATTTGAATGGTAACAAAATTAGTAAAAAATAAGGTATTTTACAAATATTTAAATTAAATTCAAACATATTAATTAGTAGTGGTTAATTTTTTTAGAGGTAAAAGAAATAGACGAATTACTCCCGATGGAGAGCCATTGGAAGACGTTGGTAACGGAAGAGGAGGAGGAGGAGGATCTGGTTTTTCTAGCCCTATAAAGATAGCGATTCCTGCAGTAATTGCAGTAATTATTATTTTTGTCATTTTATCATCAAGTGTTAAAATTGTTGATCCGGGTTTCCGGGGTGTCTTGGTAAAATTTGGTGCCATAGATACCAGCGTTTCTTTAAGTGAAGGTATTCACTTTGTGCTTCCATTTAGAGACGCAATCGTTCAATTTGAAGTTAGAACTCAAAAAATAGTAGAGGACACCAATGCTGCTTCCAAAGATCTTCAGAATGTTGCTACACAGGTAGCTCTGAACTATCATGTAGACCCGGACTCTGTTCCTCAATTATTTAAACAAGTTGGATTTGATTATTCCAATAGAATAATAGTTCCAGCGATTCAGGAATCAGTCAAGCAAATTACTGCTCAATATAATGCCGAAGAATTAATATCCAAACGAGAAGTTGTAAAAGATGCAGTTTTACAAACAATAAAAGCCAGATTAGCACCATATCATATAATAGTAGACACTATCTCTATTACCGACTTTAGATTTTCAGATCAGTTTGTCACCGCAGTTGAATCAAAAGTAGTAGCTCAACAACGTGCCCTACAAGCTCAAAATGATCTACAGAGAATACAAATTGAAGCTCAGCAAACTCAAGCAAAGGCTATAGGTGATCAAAAAGCTAACATAGCTCAAGCTCAAGGTATCAGTCAAGCAAATATACTAAAAGCACAAGGAGAATCACAGGCCATTAATATAATCGACAAACAACTTCGAAATAGCACTATATATCTAGACTGGCTAAAAGCTCAAAAATGGGACGGAAAGCTACCGTTAGTTACCGGCAGTACAGGTGGTGGAGATGGTGCCAGTGGAAGCGCTTCTGCAGGTGCAATTCCATTTATAAATATACCTCTAGGCGAAACAAACAATAATGCAAATTCCTCAAAAACTTCAGGTAATTTAACCGGCTAATTCTTTTATTTTTTTATCGTACAACAAAAGAAAAATAGCACATGGTCCTACATAATGATATAAATAATTATTACAACATAATGCAATTATAATACACATCAAACATTATTTGATATTAATTATTGGTTAAAGTTATTCTACAAATATAAAATTGAGAAGTTATATTACATCAACATCATGAGGTTGGCTCTCTTTAAAGCCAGATGTAGTAATTTTTATAAATTCAGCTTTTTCATACATTTCATTAATTGTTTTTGCACCACAATAACTCAGGCCTGACCGAACACCTCCAACTAATTGTCGTATTATTTCAACAACACTACCTTTGTAAGGAACCATTGCTTCAACCCCTTCTGGGACATAATCATTTAAATCATCAGATTCTATATTCATTTCAGCATTTTCTCTATATTTTCTTCCTAAAGAGGCAGCAAAAGACGCCATTCCTCTATACATTTTATATTTTTTACCATTTTTAATTAATGTTTTACCAGGACTCTCATCAGTTCCGCCAAACATACTTCCAATCATAACCGACGAGGCACCAGCAGCAAGAGCTTTGGTCATATCCCCTGAGGTTCTTGTTCCACCATCTGAAATTACAGGTATATCATATTTTTTTGCAATTTTCACACTATCTATAATTGCAGTTAATTGAGGTACGCCTGATCCCGTTACCACCCTAGTAATACATATAGACCCAGAACCAACTCCTACTTTTACTGCATCTACGCCAGCTTTTATCAAGTCCTCTGTCCCACTTTCTGTTGCTACGTTTCCTGCAATAAGTTCACAAGTTGGAAATGCTTTTTTTATTAATTTTACAGTATTAATTGCGTTATCACTATGTCCATGGGCAATATCCACTACAATGACATCTGCACCATTATCCAATAGTTCTTCAGTTCGCTCAAGATAATCACCCTTAACTCCTACAGCAGCTCCCACTAGCAACCGCCCTTTTTTATCTTTAGATGCATTAGGATACTTTTCCATTTTCAATATGTCTTTGCCTGTTATTAATCCAGTTATTCTCTTTTCAGAATCTACAACAGGTAATTTTTCTACTTTATTTTTATGAAGTATTTCCTTGGCTTGTTCTATCGTTATTCCAACATTTGCATAAACAACATCTTTTGTCATTAAACTTGAAACTTTCAGAGTTGGATCTTTTTCAAATACTATATCCCTTCTTGTGAGTATTCCGCAAAGTCTTTTATTATCATCTTCCACCAACAAACCTGAAATACCTTTTTCTAACATTAAGTCGTTAGATTCTTTTATTGAATTATTAGGACCAATAGTATAGGGTTGCTCTATTATTACAGACTCGCTTCTTTTTACTTTTAAGACTTCACTGACCTGATCCTGTATTGTCATAAAACGATGTATTATTCCTATACCCCCTTCTCTTGCTAATGTACTAGCCATATTTGATTCTGTTACAGAATCCATATTGGCGCTGATTAATGGAATATTTATTTTGATGTTTGTCGATAATTTAGTTCGCAAATTAGTTTGAGACCTCGATACGATAGGAGATTTTTTTGGAATAAGAAGAACATCATCAAAGGTAAGACCTTCTTTAAAATACAATATTTACCTCTATCCATAAGATTATCTAGGATTATAAGCGTTTTCTTTTTTGTTTGCCTTTTAAATAATGTTCACATATAGATATAGCCCTATAAAATTAAAGAATTTATGAAAACAAATGTATAGTATTACTTCAATCAGCCCAATGCAAAAGATAATTATTAAACAAACAAATTATTTGATGGCACTTCTACGGTCGATCGTATCATCAATTTCGGATCCTGTACCGATAATTGTAACTGGAATACCAGTTTCGCTTTCGATAGTTTCAATAAATTTCTTTGCCTCGTTTGCAAGTTTGGAATAATCTCTAATGCCTTTGCATTGAGGAAAAATAATATCAAGTTTTGTTAACGCGATTTGATTTGCACTGTTGATCTGAATTGATTTTTTTGCAAGACTAATATCAAAAGGAGCTGC